>JBJTOV010000019.1:0-5600 GCA_046074745.1 Planctomycetota bacterium
AGCTGCAGCACCCCGTGCGCCGCCAGCGCCTGGCCAGCTTCCTGCCGGGCCACATGGCGGATCTCGAGGGCGAGCCCGATGCGGGCCGTGGCTTCGACGGCGACGAGTGAGCGCGGTTGCGACGGAGATTCCAGCGGGCCCTGCGATGCAGGGCCCGCTGTCTTTGACCTCGGCGCTCATTTGAGCCTGGCTCTCCTCTGACCACGGTTCTCCATGCGTCGCCGGCGCGGATCAGCCCGAGCGGACGCGCAGCGAGATGTACTTGAGGTCCGTGTACGCGTCGAGGCCGTACGAACCGCCCTCGCGCCCGTAACCCGAGTCCTTGCGACCGCCGAAAGGCGCCTCGGCGGTGCTGGGAGCTCCGTCGTTCGCGCCGACGACGCCGAAGTCGAGCGCCTCGGCCACCCGCATGAGGCGATCGGCGTCCTGCGTCATCACATAGGCCGCGAGACCGTGCGGACCGCTGTTCGCGAGCGCGAGGGCATCGGACTCGGTTCGGAAGGTCATCGTGGCGACGACCGGCCCGAAAGTCTCCTCGCAGCTGCAGTGCATCGCGGGCGTGCACCCTTCGAGGATGGTCGGCTCGAAGAACCGGTCGGAGAGCCCCGCGGGACGAACACGGTTTCCTCCGAGTCGGACCCGCGCGCCCTTCGCGACCGCATCGCGCACATGGCCCGAGACCTTGGCGATCGCCGAGTCGTTGATCAGCGGGCCGATCCTCGTCGCCTCGGACAACGGGTCACCGAGCACAAGGGCCTGCATGCGCTGCGCGAGCTTCGCAAGGAACTCCTCCGCGACGGTGTCGGCGAGAAGGAACCTGTTCGCCGAGATGCAGGTCTGTCCCATGAACCGGAACTTCGTGAGCATCGCCTGCTCGACGGCCCGGTCGATGTCGGCGTCGCCGAAGACGATGAAGGGCGCGTTGCCGCCGAGCTCGAGCGAAGTGCGCAGCAGCCGCGGCGCACACTGCGCAGCGAGCAGCCGTCCAACCTCGGTCGAACCCGTGAAGGTGAGCTTGCGCGTCGCCGGCTCCTCGATGAACGCGCGGGCGATGGTGGGCGCATCGCCTGCAACCACGCCGAACGCCGCCGGAGGCGCGCCGCACTCCGCGGCCACACGGGCGAAGATGCGCGCGAACTGAAGCGCGGCGAGCGGTGTCTCCTCGGCCGGCTTGACGAGCTGCGAGCAGCCTGCGGCGAGCGCGGGCGCAAGCTTCCGCGCGATCATCGCGAGGGGAAAGTTCCACGGGGTGATCGCGACGGTCGCGCCCACCGGCTCGCGAACCACCAGAACGCGGCGGTCGGGCAAGCGCGCCGCCGGCATGTCCCCCGTGGCGGTCTCGGCTGCCGACGCCGCGTTATCGAAGAAACTCGCCGCGTACTCGACCTCTCCGCGGCTCTCGACGATCGGCTTGCCCGACTCGAGCGTCAGGAGCCTGCTGAGAAGCGCCGAGTCCGATCGAATCGCAGCGGCGAGTCTCCGCACGAGCTCGACGCGCTTGAGCACCCCCACCGCGCGCATCGCGCGCGCCGCACGCCCATTGGCCTCCGCAGCCCGCGCCGCCATCGCAGCGCTTGCACCAGGCACCTCGGCCAGCGGCTGATCGGTCGCAGGCGACCGCACAGCGATCGGCGCGGAATCCCCGCGCACGAACTCGCCATCGACGAAGAACTCCGTGGCGAATGGCGCGGTCATCGCTGCTTCAGGTACTCCTCGATTCGCTCGGCCTTTCGGACGAGGAACGGAACATGCTGCTCTGAGACGCGGAGGAACTTCACCAGCACCTTCATGGTCTGGTCGAACTCCTCGGCGAACTTCTGCTGCTCCTGGTCCTTCCACGAAGCCTGCAGGGAGCCGAGCTTCGCGCCCATGGCGCTGACCTGCCCTTGCAGGTCGATGTTGAACCGATGGAGATCCTGGGCGAAGCGACGGAGTTCGGCGGGATCTGCGATTGCCTTTGCCATGACCGCAGTCTACGCGAACGGTGCCAGGCACCTGCCAGGTACACGCGGGAGGTGCCTGGCACCTGACTGGCACCATGGAGCTCACGACGAATCTGCGTGTGTATCCGCGGCCCCCGAACGGTTTCCGGCTGCGACCACCGAGTGCCAGGGAGGTGCCAGGCACCTCCCTGGCGTACCCGGCAGGTGCGCGGCACTGTTCAAAACGGTGCCGCGCACGTGCCTGGCAAGCCCGGCACGTGCCAGGGAGGTGCCAGGCACCACGGAACCGTGCTGTTTCGATCGGAATCAACAGCGTCAAACGGCGGTAGCCCGCGGTGCCAGGCAGGTGCCAGGCACCTCCCTGGCGTACCCGGCAGGTGCGCGGCACCGTTCGGAGGGAGGCGGAGCGTTCCTAGCGGTCCCCGCACTCGTTCCGGATCCGGCGCAGCAGTTCCTCCATACCCTCCAGCGCATTCATCGCCGCCCGCAGCTGCTTGTCGATCGGCGCGATCGAGCGCTCATGGAAAGTCCGCGCCACATCGTCTCGCCAATGCTCGTTCACCTTCGTCCACGCGTTGATCAGGTCGCGGTGCGCCGCGTTCATGCGCGCACGGGCGTCGGACATGCTCACGCGCCACCCCCCAGCCCGCGCAGCTCCTTCAGCGCCGCATCGCGTGCCGCAGCCAGCTCGCGCTCGTCCTGCTCGAGCCGCGCCTGCTCCATCGCATCCGCGGCCTCTTCCTCCGCACTCCGAGCCTCGCCCGCCCTACGCATCGACCCGAAGCTCGAGCGCGTGCGCTCGAGCTGCGCAGCCAGCGTCGGCGTCGGCGACGACAGGTACGCCTCGAGAGCCAGCGCCATGTTCTTCACGCGCTGGATCGCGTTCGGCATGTCGCGATCGACGAGCGACGACATCGGGCTCATGTGACTCTTGTAGAGCGCCACCTCGCGCTCGAGCTGCACCAGCCAGCGCCGCGTGCGGTCGAGGCGCTCGCGGGCATCCTCGGCGCGCGCCTTCGCACGCGCAACCGCCTTCTTCTCGTCGATGGTCGACGGGCGCTGTCCCGTGCCCATCGTCTGCATCTCCTTGCGGTAGAGCGCTGACTTCGCCGAAGTCAGCTCCTCGTCGAGGCGCGGCACCGCGCGCTTCCAGTGCAGTATCCGGTCGCGCTCGAGCCAGACGAATGTGGACTTGAGCTCGCTCTCGGCCTCGGCGATCGCGACATTGATCTCCTCGCGAAAGCGAATGAGCGCGCGGCGGAACTCGTCGAGCGCCGCCACATCGGTGATGTTCGCCTCTCCTGCCACTCAGGCGGGCTTCTTCTTCGACGGATACAGAATCAGCATCACCACGAAGCAGCCGAGCGCCATGTACATCGGCACGCTGAACAGCTTCTGGTAGTCCATCGCGCCGCCCTGCTTCGCCCATTCACCCACGATGTTCGCGGCGAAGATGCTGCCCACGATCGTGCCGATGCCGACGATCACGAGGTTGAACAGGTTCTGCGCGGTTGCGCGGATGTCGGAGGTCGTGTGCTCGTCGACGATCATGAAGGCGACGAAGATGAAGCAGCCGAAGCAGAGCCCGTGCAGCGCGATGCCGGCGATCACGAAGGGCAGTTCCGGCATGTACGCCCAGAGCGCCATGCGCCCTGCGTACGCGAGAAGTCCGATCAGGAGCAGCTGCTTGCGCGAGAGGGCCCTCGCGAGGAACGGCATCAGGGCGAGCACGGCGATCTCCGTGATCTGTCCGATGGTCATGAGCCCGCCACCGACGCCGAAGACCTGGCCGATGGCCTTCGCGAAGCCCGATTCCGCCCCCGCATTCGCCTGGACTCCTGCGATGAAGCCATCCGCCTGCACGAAGTAGAACTGGTGGATCACGCTGACCGGGACCGCGATCAGGAACAGCGTGACGAGTGGCTGGCGCCGAACCTCGCCGAAAGCCTCGGCCCAGGCGGTGTTCTGCGCCGCGGACTTGGTCGGCGGCGTGTTTGGAAGCGTGAGGCAGTAGATCGCCATGAGGAAGCCGACGCCCGCGCTGATCTGGAACGCGACCGCGCGCCCCGCGTTCTGCGCGGCGGTGACAGCCTCAGCCGACGCTCCTTCCGGGGTGTGGAAGCGCAGCAGGATCTGGCCGACCGCGATCCCGACCGCGATCCAGCCGATCGTTCCCCAGAGCCGCACGGGGCCGAAGTCGCTGTCGCGGTTCGGAAGATGCGTGAACGCGAGCGAGTTCGTGAGCGCCATCGTCGGCGCGTACACGAGTCCGTAGACGACCGCGAGACCGATGAACACCGGGAAGCTCGTCGTCATGCCCATCGCAAGGACGAGCGCAGCCCCGACGAGGTGGCTGACCGCGAGGATCTTCTGCGTCGCGAAGCTGCGGTCGGCGAGTTGCCCCGCGATGAACGGCCCGAGGATGGCGCCGATCGCGCCCGCCGAGAAGCAGTAGCCGATCTCGGCGCCGCTGAACTGGAGATGCCCGCTGAGGTAGGCGTACAGAATCGGCAGCCACGCGCCCCATGTCGCGTACTGCAGGAACATCATGACCGAGAGGCGGGTGCGCACATAGGGCGCAGGGGCAGAGGCAGGAGCGGACGCAACAGCTTCCATCGGTGACACCTCCAAGTTGGCCCGGAACGGAGGCACTCTACCGAAAGCCGCCTGTTCCGTCTGAGAACCTCGCCCCGCCACATCGGCCCCTATACTCGCGTCCCATGAATCCCCGCCGAAAGACCCGTCAGATCACCGTGGGCGACGACCGCGTCGGCCGCGTGCGGATCGGAGGCGACGCCCCGATCGCGGTCCAGACCATGACCGCGGGCTACACCCACGACATCGACGCCTGCGTGCGCGAGATCGACCTCTACGCCGCGGCGGGCGCGGATGTCGTCCGCGTGGCCGTCCCCGAGCGCAAGGACACCGACGCGCTCCGCCACATCCTGCCCCAGGTCTCGGTGCCCATCGTCGCCGATGTCCACTTCCACTACCAGCGCGCCCTCGAGGCGATCGAGGCGGGCGTACACAAGATCCGCCTCAACCCGGGCAACATCAGCGACCGCGACCAGGTGAACAAGGTCATCGACGCCTGCAAGGAGCGCGGCATCCCGATCAGGATCGGCGTCAACGAGGGCTCGATCATCGAGCGCAAGGACAAGCAGCGCCGCGCCGAGGAGCTCGGCAAGTTCTTCGCGGGCCACAAGTCGGGCCACATGCTGGCGCTGATGATCGCGAAGCTCGAGGAATACCTCGACATCTTCGACGCGCGCGGCTTCCACGATGTCGCGATCAGCGCCAAGTCGATGGACGCGGCGATGGTGATCGACATCTACACCGAGATCTCGAAGCGATTCGACTACCCGCTGCACCTCTGCGTCACCCACGCGGGCCCACGCGACACGGGCGCGATCCGCTCGATCGCCGCCCTGAGCACCCTGATCGCGAACGGCATCGGCGACACCCTTCGCATCAGCTACGCCAGCGACCACCTCGACGAGGTGAAGGACGCGCTCGAGCTCCTCTACTGCCTCGGCAAGCGCGAGCGCAAGGGCGTCGAGCTGATCGCCTGCCCAACCTGCGGGCGCATCCAGGTCGACCTCTTCAACCTGGTGAAGGAGGTCGAGGTGAAGCTCTCCGCCGAGATCGAGCTCCCCA
>JBJTOV010000020.1:0-5492 GCA_046074745.1 Planctomycetota bacterium
GTCGGCTGCGCGATCACGCGCGGCGCGGTGCGCGACCTCGTCAGCTACATGCCCGACGACATCCTGACCAAGACCGATCGCGTCAGCATGGCCGTCAGCCTCGAGGCGCGCGAGCCGCTCACCGACCACAGGCTGGTCGAGCTCGCGCTGCGCGCCGCGATGCTTGCGCCCGCCGCTCTGCTGCAGCGCTTCGACCGCGTCGTGCCTGGTTCACGGCAGAGCCGCGTACGCGACCGCCTGCGGAAGATCTCGCGGCTTCTGCTCGAGCGCGATCCGATGCAGGTCTATCCGCGCCTCGCGTCGGTGGTGAAGGACCCGCACCTTCTGCTCGCGTACGAAAGCTCGCCGCGCTGCCCGATGAACGACCCCGCGTGGTGCCCCGAGGTCGGCTGCGCGATCACGCGCGGCGCGGTGCGCGACCTCGTCAGCTACATGCCCGACGACATCCTGACCAAGACCGATCGCGTCAGCATGGCCGTCAGCCTCGAGGCGCGCGAGCCGCTCACCGACCACCGGCTGGTCGAGCTTGCGCTGCGCATTCCCGCCCGCTTCAAGTTCGCGGGCGGTCGCAACAAGATCCTGCTGCGCGACCTGCTCGACCGCCATGTGCCGCGCGCGCTGGTCGAACGCCCGAAGATGGGATTCAGCGTGCCGATCGACCACTGGCTGCGCGGGGAGCTGCGCGAGTGGGGCGAGCATCTCCTTGACGAGCGGCGGCTCGAGGGCGAGGGACTTCTCGACGCGCACGCGGTGCGCGACCTGTGGAACCAGCACCAGTCGGGTGATTCGCAGCGCCAGTGGGAGCTGTGGAACTGCCTGATGCTCGAGACCTGGATGGAGCGCTGGGGGCCGTCGGCCACGGCTTCGCCCGAGCCGCGGGCAGCGCCCGCGATCGAATTGCGCGCGCCCGCGGAGCCCGCAGGCCCAGCGTCCGAGCCCGTCATCGCTGCCGCGGCGATCGCGGCGACATCGCCTGTGCCGTCGTCAGCGGCCGCGCGAGATGCATCGCAAGACGCATCGCGAGAAGCATCGCAAGAACCACCGCTCGACCCATCTCCCGAGCCATCGCCCGACGACAGCACGCGCCGCCAGTTCGCGGGCGGCACCTACTGGGGTCTTGTCCAAGCGCTTGTCCAGAAGGGCAGCGCGTTCCTCACCTACCTCGTCGCCGCGTGGACGCTCCAGCCCGGCGATGTCGGCTCGGTCACCACCGCGATCTCGATCGCAACGCTCCTGAGCTTCATCTTCCCGGGCGCCGCAGGCGACATCCTGACCCATCGCCAGTCGACGGTCGCGCTCTGGCAGACGGCATGCCTGTGGCTTTCAGGTGCGGCTGGCCTGCTGCTGGTCGCGATCTGCCTTGCCGCCGCGCCGATCATCGGGTGGCAGTACGCCGACTCGCCTGTGGCGATGTTCACGGCCCTCGCCGCGGTGCGCATCGCGTTCGACGCCGCCAGCATGGTCGCGGTCGCCAAGCTTCGCCTGCGCGGGCGCTTCCGACTGCTCGCCGCGCTCGATACGGGCCTCGCAGTCGTCACGCTCGCGGGCACGACCGCGCTCGGCGTTCTTGGATTCGCAGGCTGGGCGCTGCTTCTTCCGATGATCATCGTCGCGGCGCTGCGCTTCGCCATCGTGGTCTCGGCGGCGTCGATCCCGCTCTTCAGGCCGGGCAGCCTCGCGCGCGCGCGCAACCTGTGGCACGACTTCCGCGCAGGCGGACTGCAGCACTACCTCAACGGCGTCACGCAGACGGTCGACTACTTCGCGATCTCGCTCTTCAACACCGAGGCCGTGCTCGGCCGCTACACCATCGCGTACCAGCTTGCGTTCACGCTGCATGTGGTCATCGCCTACACCGTGGCGGGCATCGCGCAGCCCGTGTTCAGCCGCCTGCAGGGACAGCCCGAGCGGAAGCGCGAGACCTTCGTGGCCACGCAGCGGCTGACCATGGCGGTCGCGGCGCCGCTCTTCATCGGCCTCGCGATCGCAAGCCCCGTGCTCGTGAAGATGCTGCTTCCCGAGCGGTGGGAACTGGCGTGGATCTCGATCTCGATCCTCTCCGTGGCGTTCCTGCTGATGAACCCGATCCAGATCTCGGCGGCGCTCATGCGGGCGCGCGGACGCTTCAAGCATCTGCTGCGCTTCCAGATCGCGCAGACCATCTGCCTGACCATCGCCGTGTTCGCGGCCACCAGCTTCGGCACCGCGCGCCATGTGGCGTTCGCGGTGTGCCTGGTCGGGCTCGTGTTCGGGCCGCTCTCGATCCGCGCGGCGCTGGCCGAGCTCGGCGGGGCTGGCCGCGCGATCCGCGACATCTATCTCGCTCCGATCCTGGCCGCCGCGGTCTGCCTCACCCCGCAATTCCTGCTGCTCAGGGCGCTCGGCGACGACAACTGGACCTCGCTCGCCGTGCAGTTCGCCGCAGGGCTCGCGGGCCTCGGGCTCTATGTGCTGGCGCTGCGGGTCGTTTCGCCATCGCTCCACGGGCAGGTCCGCGGGCTCCTGTCCGAGATCCGCACCCGCGCCGCCCGGCCCCTCGCCGCCTGACCCTCCCCGCATGGGCGGGCATTTGGCTCAAGGCGCGCCGCCGAAGGGCCGAAAACACCGACCACGCCGCGGCTTGCGGCGTTCCGAGACACCGACGAGATACCCATGAAGCGCGCACTGATCACAGGCATCACCGGCCAGGACGGCAGCTACCTCGCAGAGCTCCTCCTCTCGAAGGGCTACGAGGTCCACGGCATCATCCGCCGCTCGTCGAGCTTCAACACCGACCGCATCGACCACATCTACCGCGACCCCCACGAGGGCGGCCGCATGAAGCTGCACTACGGCGACCTCGCCGACGCGAACAACCTGTCGCGCCTGATGCAGGAGGTGAAGCCCGACGAGGTCTACAACCTCGGCGCGCAGAGCCATGTGCGCGTGTCGTTCGACCAGCCGATCTTCACCGCCGATGTCGACGCGACGGGCGTGCTCAAGATGCTCGAGGCGATCCGCGTCTTCCAGGAGTGGTCGGGCAAGCAGGTGCGCTTCTACCAGGCCTCGTCGAGCGAGATGTTCGGCAAGGTGCAGGAGGTCCCGCAGAAGGAGACCACGCCGTTCTGGCCGCGCTCGCCGTACGGCTGCGCCAAGGTCTTCGGCCACTGGATCACGGTGAACTACCGCGAGAGCTACGGCATGCACGCTTCGTGCGGCATCCTCTTCAACCACGAGAGCCCGCGCCGCGGCGAGACCTTCGTCACCCGCAAGATCACCCGCGCGGTCGGCCGCATCAAGCTCGGCCTCCAGAAGAAGCTCTACATGGGCAACATGGACGCGCTGCGCGACTGGGGCTTCGCCGGCGACTACGTCGAGGCGATGTGGCTGATGCTGCAGCAGCCCGAGGCCGACGACTACGTGATCGCGACGGGCAAGATGATCTCGGTGCGCCAGTTCGCCGAGCTCGCCTTCGGGCAGGTCGGCCTCGACTACCGCGACTTCATCGAGATCGACCCGCGCTACTTCCGCCCCGCCGAGGTCGAGCAGCTGCTCGGCGACATGACCAAGGCGAAGACCAAGCTCAACTGGGTGCCCAAGACCTCGGTCGAGGAGCTGGCGCGCATGATGGTCGAGCACGACCTCGACATGGCGCGGCGCGAGAAGACCCTCCGCGACGCGGGGCACTCGGTGACCACGGGCACATCGCACCAGTAGCGCGACCGTCGCAGACCGACCGCGCGGCCGCCGAGTCGCGACGGTTCTCTGGATCGCACGCACGGATCCGCCGATCCCCCGCGAGGGCTATGCTCATGCCGTCGCGAAGTCCCGCCGCGCGGCCCTGGAGGATTCCGTGCACCAGTTCCATGTGTTCCGGCTGGTCCGATCTGCGGCTTTCGCCGCTGCCGCGCTCTTCACCGTGTCGCTCGCGTCGCCCGCCGGGGCCTTGCCGCAGACGGAGCTCGCTCCGAAGACTTCCCGACTGATCTCGCTGTCTTCCGCGGACAAGCCCGCCGCCCACTGCGTCGTCGAGCAGACGCGCTCGGGCTGGCGCGCGCGCATGGCCGATGGCCGGCTGCTCTTCGACCGCTGGAATCCCGTGATCGCCGCGTCGGGAGGACGGCTCGCGCCGTCGTCGGTCAAGGTGTCGCCGGTCATCAACGGCGTCTCGGTGGAGTACACCTACACCAACTCCTCGGCGGCGTCCATGGCGCCGATGGACCTCGAGCTGCCGATCCTTCAGGTGATCTCTTCGCCGCGCATCATGGATGCATCGTTCTTCGGCGACGCGAAGCCGATTCCGACCACCCCGACGCCGTGGATCGGCGGCGTGTATCCGCGCGACCTCTACAGCCCGGTGACCGCCATGACCTGGACGGGCGGCGCGGTCGGCATCTCGCTGATCTACCCGATCCTCGACTACCGCCACGACGCCGCCGTCGTGATCCGCAACGCCGGCTCGGGCCGCTGGAAGCCGATCATCGGCCTCACCAACGCCAGTGTCGGCGACCACTGGTCGACGGTGCTGAAGCACCAGGCGTCGGTTCCGCCCGGCGGGCAGCGCGTCTATCGCGTCGAGATCCGCGCCACGATCGGCCGCGGCTGGATCGAGACGCTCGAACCCTACCGAGAGCACTTCCAGCGCACCTACGGATCGGTTCGCTACGTGCGCGACGACCGCAACATCGTCGCCGTGCAGACGGCGATGGGCGAGTTTCAGACCGCTACGAATCCCGAAGGATGGGTCTCCGAGGCGGGGAGGCCCGACAGCCAGGGATACGGCGCGATCGCCAGCCTGATGCGCCAGGGCCTGCTCAAGTCCGACCGCGTGCTGCTGTGGTCGCCGACGGGCCTCCACCGCGTGAACAAGGAACGCAACTATCCCTTCAAGTTCGTCAGCCGCTGGTTCGATCCGGGGGCGCCGTCCTCGATGCGCAACGCCCCGGCGACGCTCGCGACCGTCACCACGCGGCCTGGCCAGCGCTGGGGGCTGTGGTGGGGCCATGCCGCCGAGGTGCAGTCGGCGTGGGACTCGGCCTCGTTCTCGCCGATCTCGATGAGCGATGAGAACTCGCTGAAGCTCGCGAAGCGCGAGTTGAACCTCGCGGTCTCGACAGGCGCCCGCATCATCGGGCTCGACGCCTTCACGCACCACCACGCGCCCATCTGGGAACTGCATCCCTGGCTCAAGCAGATGACCTCCGAGAACCCCGGGGTCACCTTCTGCACCGAGGGCCGCAATCCCGACCTCATGCACGCGCTCGCACCCACCTGGGTCGACGCGTTCGGCACGAACAAGTACCAGGCGACCAGCGGGTCGCTCATCGCGTCTCGGTTCGTGCTGGCCGACTGGCTGCTGCCCGGCCACGAGACCTGGGCGGGCGTGATGTGGAACCGATCCGACCGCACCGAGCTCCAGACGGAGATCGGCGGCTCCACCCGCCGCGCCGAGATCGATCGTCTCCGTCTGCTCGGTTTCGTTCCCGTCCTGTTCGGGGACTGACCGATATACG
>JBJTOV010000021.1:0-2740 GCA_046074745.1 Planctomycetota bacterium
CGGGACCGTGCGGATCGGGCCGATCGGGCGAGTTCAGCGCGGGCGGCTCGTACTCGACGGGGTAGTCGGGCCGAGGCCGGTGCATCGAGCCCACCCACTTCACGAAGTCCTCGGCGAGCTCGCGGCGGCTCGGGGTGAACACGGGCTCCCAGCCGCGCACATCGGGGTGCTGCTGGCGGGCCTCGGTGCGCGGAAGCGCGTACTGGTAGAGCAGGCTGTCGGTGGGGCGCTCGAAGTCGACGAGCGCGCGCCCGTCGATCGAGGTGCGCAGCACGATGAGCATGTTCGTGTAGCGGACCTCGTCGTTCTTGTGGTTCCGGTTGTGCAGGTACAGGCGCCCGCCGTCGGCGCCGCCATGGCAGCGGCTCGTCGCGCAGTTGCCGATCAGCCAGGTGTTGTGGACGCGCGTGCGGAAGAGGTTGAGCTGCTCGGGCTCGCCCATCACATCGACATCGCCGTACAGCTCGCGCGCCTTGAGCGCGAACAGGGTGGCGACGATCTCGGCCGGATCCTTCGAGTAGAACGCGGTGCGCTCGGCCGCCTTCGCGGGAATCAGCGCGCTGTCGGCGTACTTCTCGATCATCGTGCGGATCAGCTCGTCGGGCACGCGCATGCGCGGGGGATTGCGCAGGTCGAGCTCGTACACCTTGATCAGGTTGACCTCGGCGGGCGTGAGGATGCGTCCGCGCACGGGGTCGGCCTTCGCGGGCGTGCCGTCGTCCCGGCCGTCGCGCGGGGCGGGCTTGTCGCGCGGCGCAAGCAGCGCCAGCTGCGCGTTCACCTCGGTGAGCAGGCGCTTTGCCTCGAAGTGGTTGGTGGTCTCGAGCAGGCCCTCGAGCTCGGCCTTCGCCTCGGCGTACATGCGGCGGCCGTGCAGCCAGGTGGCCAGCGTGTAGCGCGCCTCGTACTGGTCGGGCTCAAGCGACGCACGGAAGCGCGCGTAGAGCTCGGCGTCGGTCGGGTACGCCGCGACGGCCGTCACGGCCGCTCGGTCGTACGAGGTGCGCACGCCCTTGATGTCGAGCACGACCTTCTCGAAGCCGTCGTCGATGAGATTCGCCACCAGCTGGCGGCCGTCGTTGAACACGACGCGCACGCGTCGGCCCTCGGGCCCGTCGAGGAGATGGGTGACCGAGATGACGCGGTTCTTGCTGAAGCTGCGCACCTTGCCCTTCGGGTCGCGCAGGACGATGACCTCGGTGTCCTCCGACTCGATCGTGCCCGCGGCGGTCGAGATGCGGTCGATCACCACATAGGCGCGCGTGGGCTTCTCGGGAACAAGCGTGGGCTCGGCGGCGGCCGGCGGGGGCGTGGCTGCGGGGTTCTCTCGGGGCTCTTCGACGGGCTTCGTCGCCGGGCTCTCCGCGGCGGGCGTTTCGGATGCGGGCTTGTCGGATGGCGCGTCGCTCGGAGCAGGCTCCGGCGGCGCGAGCGGCTCGGCTGTGGGCGGCTCGGCTGCGGGCGGCTCGGCGCTCGGCAAGGCGGCGGGTTCGCGCGTCGGCGATGCGCCGGGCTCCGCCGTTGGTTCCGCGGTGGGTTGAGTCTGCGGTGGCGCCGTCGGCTCGCCCGCGGGCGCGGGTGGCTCTGCCACGGCGAGGCACAGGAAGGTCGCGACGGTCGCGAGAAGCATGGGACGCGCATGGTACGGCCGCGGCGGCGCTCGGGAGGCGGCGAAACGCAGCGATCGTTGGTAGCCTCCGCGCGGCTTCGCGGACCCGCGGGCCCCGAAACGCACGATCGAACGGAGGCAGACATGAAGCTTGGCGTGATGGCGGCGCTATTCGCAGGCCGCAAGCTCGAGGATGTGGCGGCGTACTGCTCGGAGATCAGGCTCGACGCGATCGAGCTCCCCGTGGGCGCGTATCCGGGCAAGCCGTTCTTCGACCCCGCCAAGGTGCTCGCTTCGAAGAAGGAGCAGGACCGGATCAAGGGCATCCTGAAGGACCACGGCCTTGCGCTGTCGGGCCTGGCGGTGCACGGAAACCCCGTCCACCCCGACAAGAAGCACGCCACCGCCGACCACCGCGACTTCGTCAACGCGGTCAAGCTCGCCCCGCTCCTCGGCACCGATGTCGTGATCACCTTCTCAGGCTGCCCCGGCGGCTCGAAGACCGACCGCATGCCCAACTGGGTGACCTGCGCGTGGCCGCCCGACTACCTGCAGATCCTCGACTACCAGTGGCGGCAGGTGCTGGTGCCCTACTGGGGCACGCAGGCGCGCCTGTGCGCGCAGCACGGCGTGAAGGTGGCGTGGGAGGCGCACCCCGGCTTCTGCGTCTACAACCCCGACACGCTCATCCGCCTCAGCGAGGCCGCGATGAAGGCGTCGGGCCTGAAGGGCAAGCCCGTGCTCGGCGCGAACCTCGACCCGAGCCACTTCTTCTGGCAGGGCATCGACCCGATCGAGAGCGCGCGCGTCCTCGGCGAGGCGGGGCTTCTCTTCTACTGCCACGCGAAGGACACCGAGCTGCACCTCCACCAGGGCCGCATCAACGGCTACAACGACGCGCGGCCGTACACCGACCTCAATCGCCGCTCGTGGAACTTCCGCACCTGCGGCTACGGACACGGCCATGAGTTCTGGAAGCCGTTCGTGTCGATGCTGCGCCGCCAGGGCTACGACCACGTGCTCTCGATCGAGCACGAGGACGCGCTGATGTCGATCGAGGAAGGCCTCGAGCGCGCCGCCGCGTTCCTCGCCGAGGCGATCATCGTCGAGCCGGCCGCGAAGCCGTGGTGG
>JBJTOV010000022.1:0-4220 GCA_046074745.1 Planctomycetota bacterium
CGTTCACCTCGGCGCGCACGCCGACGGCGCCAACCACTACGGCGCGGGCGCGCCCGCGATCGACGCGATGCCGCTCGCGCGCTACCTCGGCCCGTGCCATGTCATCCACGCGCGCGCCGTGCGCACCACGGGCGGCTCGCGCGTGTCGCTCGCCGACCTCGGCACGCCGCCCGAGGCGCTGCGCCACCCGCGCGTCCTGATCCGCACGGGCACCTTCCCCGACTTCACCCGCTGGAACAGCGATTTCGCCGGCCTCGAGCCCGCGCTCGTCGACGCGCTCGCCGCGCGCGGCGTCGAGCTCGTCGGCACCGACACGCCGAGCGTCGATGTGCAGGAATCGAAGGACCTTCCCGCGCACGCGCGCTTCCTCGCCCACGGCATGTCGATCCTCGAGGGACTGCGCCTCGACCATGTGCCCGCGGGCGAGTACGAGCTGATCGCCCTGCCGCTTCCGCTCGTCGGCTTCGACGCAAGCCCCGTGCGCGCCGTGCTACGCTCCCTCGCATGAGCGCCAGCGAAGGCACCGTCGTCTCGAGCCGCGCACCCGAGCCCGTGGGCGCCTATCCGCACGCGAAGCGCGCGGGAAACCTGCTGTTCCTCTCGGGCGTCGGCCCGCGCAGGCGCGGCTCGAAGGAGATCCCCGGCGTCGTCCTCGGCCCCGACGGCCGCGTGGCGTCGAAGGACATCGAGGCGCAGTGCCGGTCGTGCTTCGACAATGTGAAGGCGGTCATGGAGGACGCGGGCGTGCCGTGGCGGAACCTGGTCGATGTGACCGTGTTCCTGACCGACATGAAGAACGACTTTCCGATCTACAACCGCGTGTACGCCGAGTACTTCGCGGGCCCGGGCAATCCGAACCCCACGCGCACCACGCTCGCGATCACCGCGCTGCCCACGCCGATCGCCGTCGAGGTGAAGGCGATCGCCGTGATCGACGCGGGCTGACGCGCTCAGCCACCCGCTCGGCGGAAGACAAGAATGTGCTGCTGCGGCAGCGCGTCGATGTTCTCGACGAGCTCGAGCCCCACCGCCGACATCTCGCGCGTCGCCTGCTCGGCGCTCATCTTGTGGCGCGCCTTGATCGGCACCTCGGGGTCCTCGAGGCGGTACTCGACGAGGTACACGAGCCCGTCGGGCCTGAGCGCATCGACGATGCTCGACATCATCTCGAACGGATGCGAGAACTCGTGGTACGCGTCCACGAACAGCACCGCGTCGACCGAGTTCGGCTCGAGCCCGCAGTGGTCGATCTCGCCCATCACGGGCATCACATTGAGCGCGTTCTCCTCGAGCGCGCGCTCGGACACGATGTCGAGCATCTCCTGCTGGATGTCGGTCGCGTACACCACGCCCTCGGGCACGAGCGGCGCGATGCGCATGGTGAAGTAGCCGCTGCCCGCGCCGATGTCGGCCACCGCGTCGGCCGGCCGCAGCCGCAGCGCGCCCACGAGCAGGTCGGTGCGCTCCTCGCGCTCACGCTCGGGCCGCTCGAGCCAGCCCACGCCGAAGTGGCCCATGACCTCGGCGATCTCGCGGCCCATGTAGGTGCGGCCGCTGCCGCCTTCGCCGGGCTCGCAGGTGCCGTAGGTTCCCTCGGGCGCCGCATAGCGCTTGCGCGCGGCGGGTGCGGATGCGGCGGAATCGCCCGCGGATCGCGCGGACGCGTCGGCCGAATCGGTCGACGCCTGCGCGGATGCGTCGGACGCCGCAGCGGACCCGCTCGACGCCTTCGCCGATGCATCGGAGCCGTCGGTCGCGGGCGCCGGCGCGGGCCCGCACCCGAGCGGAAGCGCCGCAAGAAACGCCGCGCCCACCAGGAGCGCGGCGAACGATGCGTGTCGGTCGTTGTTCATGGCGTCAGTCGTTCTGCGGCCTGCGCTGCGCGGCCGAAGCCTTCAGCGTGACATCGATGGTCATGTCCTTGCCGTCGCGCACGATGGCGATCTTCACCACATCGCCCGGCTTGTGCTCGCGCAGCTTCTGGGCAAGCACGCCGCTGTCGTCGAGGCTTGCGCCGTTCCACGACACCAGGATGTCGCCGACCTTGATCCCCGCGTCGGCCGCGCTCGTCCCGGCCGTGACGCCGAGCACCTGCAGCCCCGACTCGCCGTCTTCGGTCGGGCCAGGCTGGATGCCGAGCCGCACGGGCGCGTATCCGCGGTCGCCTGCCGACGCGGGCGCTGCGGGCGCCGCGGCCTGCGCGTCGCTTGCCGCCGCCGCAGGCTGCTTCGGACCGCTGCCGTACTCGAGCCGCTCGGGGTCGCTCGCGCGCCACATGGCGATCTTGCCCACGAGGTCGAGCACCGCGGGAATCCCGCGCGGATCGATCGAGTAGCCCTGGTCGCCGGGCTGGTGGTACACATCGTGCACGCCGCTGAAGAAGAAGAGCACGGGAATGCCCGCGCCGAAGAACGGCGCGTGGTCGCTCGGCCCGCGCCCGCTCGGATCGGCGTGCACGGTCAGGCCGCTCTGCTTGAAGAACGGCACGAGCGCGTCCTTGAAGCCCTTCGCGCTGTCGACGCCGCCCACGACGATGTTCCCGCCGCGCATGCGGCCGATCATGTCCATGTTCAGCATCACATCGACCTTGTCGGCCGCGATCGACGGCGCCTTGATGTAGTAGCGCGAGCCGTTCAGGCCCATCTCCTCGGCGCTGAAGGCGATGAAGAGCACGCTGCGCAGGTTCGCGCCGTCGCCCGCGTCGGCATAGGCCTGCGCCATGCGGCGCGCGGTGACCAGCATGCCCGAGGTGCCGCTCGCGTTGTCGTCGGCGCCCGGGTGCAGCTTGCCGCGGTTGCGCGGATCGGCGCCGTACTTGCCGAAGCCGACATGGTCGTAGTGCGCGCCGATCACGATCCACTCGTCGGCGAGCGCGCCCTTGCCGCGCAGGATGCCGCCGACATTGTGGGTGACCGTCATGCCCGTGTCGATGCTCACCTTCAGCGTGACGGGCGCGTCGTCCTTGCCGGGAATCGCGCGCGCGGGGCCGGTCGAGCCCTCGTCGGCGAGCGCGCGCAGCGCGTCGAGGCCGCGGCCCTCGCGGTCGCACGCCTTCAGCAGCGCGTCGATCGCCGACGCATCGGCGAAGAACACGGGCACGCCGACCTCGCCGCCCAGGCTGTCGGCGCTCATCGCGAGAAGATCGGCCTTCTTGCCCGCGTATCCCGGCGGTTCGACGACCACGATGCCCGCGGCGCCCAGCGCATCGAGCTTGCGGATCTTCGCCGCCAGGCTCGACGCGCTCGTGAACTTCTCGCCGCCCCAGCGCGACTTGCCCTCGGCGGTCAGCGGCTCGCCGCGCATCACCACCGCGATGCGGCCGTCCAGGCGCTCGTCGGTGCCGAAGCTCGAGTAGCCGTCCTTGCCTTCGGCGATGCCGTAGCCGACGAACGCGATGGGCATCTCGGCGGTGCCGCCGCCCGAGTTGCGCATGGCCTTCGCGCCCGCGACCTCGGCGCCGCCGATCGACAGCGCGCTCGACGCCACGCGCCGCGCGCTGCCCGGCAGGTCGAACGGCTGGCGCCACGGGTTCGACGCGTTCGCCTGCGCGCCGCTTGCGAACGCGGGCTCGAGGCCCGCCTTCTGCAGCCAGAACTCGCAGTACTGCGCGGCGCGCTCGATGCCGTCGGTGCCTGGCGTGCGGCCCTCGAACCACGGGTTCGAGAGCGTCTGCACATGCTGGTACCACTCGACCGCGTCGGGCCCGAGGTCGGCCAGCACCTGCGCCACCGAGGTGCTCATCGGATCGGCGGGCACGAACTCCTCGGTCGGGCTGAAGTCGTACACATTGACGCTGCCCTCGATGACCTTGCCTTCGCGGGCGACCGCGGGCGCGCTGGCGCGGACCTTCGGGGTCGTCTTGCCGGGAGCGGAGAGGTCGGAGAACAGCGCGGTGCCGCCGCGCGACGGGCGCATGCCCGCGGAGGCGGTGGCGGGCGCGGTCGATGCGGCGCTCGGACGCGCGGCGGTGCCCGACTTCGCGTCGGCGGCGGTGACGGTGGCCGTCGCGGTCGCAGTCGCCGTGCCAGCGGTGTTTACGGACGCTGCCGGCCCATCGGCGGACTTGGTCGAGGCGCAGGCCGCGATCGCGGCGGCAAGCGACAGGGCGACACAGGCGCGCATCGCCGCGCGCAGGGCACCCGCAGGGCCGTGCTGCGGGCACGCAAGAGTGATCGCAGGTCCGATCGCAGGCTCGGTCGCGGGCACGGTCGCGGGGTGGA
>JBJTOV010000023.1:0-19476 GCA_046074745.1 Planctomycetota bacterium
GATCGCGGCTGCCCAGGACACTCCGGCTCCAGTACCCGCTCCTGCTCCCGCGACCGAGCCAGCGCCTGCGCCGCAGTCGGAGCCGGCGCCGACCACGCCGCCCGCAGAGGTACCTGCCCCGGTGACTCCGCCGCCCGCTGCGGAGCCCACGCCGGCCCCCGCGCCGCAGAACGTCTCCGAGGGTGGCAAACGCGATGAATCGAAGAAGACAGACCCGCGCGACGTCGCCAGCTTCGCGCCGACGCCCCCGCCGCCGGTCGAGCCCTCGCAGCTCCGCGGCGTGCGCTCCGGCCGCCGCGTGGTCGACGACAAGCTCGTGCCGCTCCAGCTCAAGAACGAGAGCATCGAGACCCTTGTCCCGTTCATCTACGAGTGGACGGGCAAGATCGTGTTCTACAAGCCCGCCGACGTGTCGACGAAGAAGATCACCGTCGTGGGCGACAAGGAGATGCCGAAGAGCCAGGCGCTCGACTACATCTTCCAGGCGCTGAAGTTCGAGGATCTCGCCGTCATCGAGACCGAGGACGCGATCTTCATCGGCCCGCTGACGCAGCAGAAGAAGACCCAGCCCGGCGTCGTGCTCGGACCGGATGACGACGTCATGAAGATGGACGACAACGGCCTCTTCGTGACCAAGGTGTTCCGCCTGAAGCAGTCGAAGGCGACCGACGTGCTCGACCGCATCGAGCCGCTGATTCCCGAGGAGTACGCGCAGCTCGCCGCCGACGGCGACTCGAACCAGATCCTGCTCTCGGGCGACATCGGCCTTGCAAAGAAGGTCCAGACCCTCATCAACATGCTCGACATCCCCTCGTGGGATGACTACGCGACCGAGACCTTCCGCCTGCAGTACCAGGACGCGGGCACGATCGCGACGCTGATCGAGGACCTCTTCTCCGATGTCGGACAGAGCCGCGGCGGGTCGGCCGCGCGCGCGCCGCGCGGGCAGAACCGCGGACAGCAGCAGCAGCCGGGCATTCCAGGCGGCGGCGGGGCCGGCGGTGGCGGCAGCGAGCTGATCGTGTCGGTGCTGACCTCGATGAACTCGATCACCGTGCGCGCCACGCCCACCGTGCTCACCGAGATCCGTCGGCTGGTCGCGAACGCATGGGACCTTCCCCCGAACGCTTCGGGCAGCATCTTCAAGAGCTACGACCTGAAGTACGCCGACCCGACCAAGGTGCGCGACCTGCTGCAGACGCTGCTCGGCGGCGGAAGCGGCGCGTCGAACCGCGCGGGCACCACCAACCGCGCCTTCGCGGGCGGCCGCGCCGTGCAGGTTCCTGGCCAGGGCGGCGGTGACGGCTCGCCGACCGCGGCGGTGGCCAACATCTTCTCGATCGAGGCGTACCCCGACTCGAACCGCCTGGTCGTCATCTCGAAGACGCCCGACAACTACGAGTGGCTCGACCAGTGGATCAGCGACCTCGACCAGCCGTTCGAGTCGGGGCTGCCCGTCAATGTGCCGCTCAAGCATGCGAGCGCGGTCGAGCTCAGCGAGATCCTGAACACGCTGCTTGCGCAGAGCGGCTCCGAGGGCGGCGGCCTGCGGCTTCCCGAAGAGGGCCTGAGCGGCCTCGCCGAGAGCTTCAGCGGCGGCGGCAGCGACCAGTCGAACGCGTTCAACACGGGCTTCGGACAGCAGCAGAACCAGGACAGCCTGCGCTTCCCGTGGCAGGGCGGCCGCGCGGGCCAAGGCGCGGGCGGAACCTCGTCGAGCGAGGTCAGCGGCCTGATCGGCCGCAGCCGCATCGTGCCGAATCCGACGCAGAACTCGGTGCTGGTCATGGCCCCGAGCGAGGTCGAGAAGAAGGTGATCGAGATCATCGAGCAGCTCGACAAGCCCGGTCGCCAGGTGATGATCACCGCGATCCTGGCCGAGGTGAAGGTGGGCGATGGCTTCTCGTGGGGCGCGCGCCTCGGCCGCGTGGGCGACTTCGCGAGCCCGCTCAACGGAAGCGAGAACTCGATCACGGGCACCATCGGCCTCGAGATGGAGAAGGGCGGCGACGGCGACGACCAGTGGATCGACTGGTTCGACTCGAGCACGCTGACCATCTCGACCACCGACGACCTCGCGTTCTTCCTGCAGGCGCTGTCGACCGACAACAGCGTGCGCATCCTGCAGCAGCCGCGCGTCTACACCTCCGACAACAAGGAGGCGAAGTTCGTCGCGGGCTCCGATGTGTCGTTCCTCCAGGGCGAGACCTCGGGCTTCGGCACCACGGGCACGACCTCGAGCTTCGAGCAGCAGTTCGTCGGCGTCGGCATCAATGTGCGGCCGCGCATCACCCAGGACAACAATGTCGCGATGGAGGTCGAGATCCTTCTCTCGAACCTGTCGTCGACCACGATCAACTCGAACCCCGTCGTCGACCGACGCCAGACCAACACGAATGTCACCGTGAAGAACGGCCAGACCATCGTGATCTCGGGCATCCGCCGCGAGCAGGAGACGATCGTCGACCGGCGCCTGCCGTTCCTCGGCGACATTCCGCTGCTCGGCGCGGCGTTCAGCTCCACCGAGCGCGCGAAGGAAGTCGTCGAGCTCGTCGTCTTCCTGGTGCCGCTCGTCGTCGAGAACCCCGACGAGAACGACACCAACTTCAATGTCGAGGAGCTCGAGCGCCTGCGCATGCTTCAGGAGCCGCTCGAGACGGGCTCGGAGCACCTGCTCAAGGAGAGCAAGTTCTTCGAGGAGATCAAGGACAAGCCGCGCGAGACGGCCCCCGCCGCCGCGCCCACGGCTGCAACCACGCCCGCCAAGCCCGAGTGACGCGCGTGAGCACCGCGCGATCTGCCGTCGCAGCCACCGCCCGCGCCTGTGCGCTGGCGGTGGTTGTGCTTTCGGGGTGCGTGACCACCGTGCGTCCGGCGCCGCCCGTGGTTGCGGTGCCGCCCGCATCGCCGCCACCGCGGAACGCAGAGCGCGTGTCGGAAGGCGCGACGCCTGCAGGTCCGCAGGCCACCGCATCGGGAAGCTCGGTCGCGATCGACTTCCGCACGCTCGGCTCGGTGGCGACCGACGGATTCACGCTGCCGCTCTTCTCGCCCGACGGGCGGTTCGTCGCCGTCCAGACGGGCGCCGCGCCCGATCGCGCCACCATGCTCGCGCGCGACGGTCAGCGCCCGCCGCTCGATGCACGCATCGCGCTCTACCGCCTGTCGACGCGCGGCATCGAGCGCCTGGGCGAGACCGATGCGGGGCTCGTGCTGGGCCGCTCCGCCGACGCGCGGGGATTCCTCGTCGAGAGCCCCCGGCCGGACGGCGCCCGCTGGATCGGCCGAATCGCGTGGGGCACCAGCGCGGCCACGAGCGGCTACGAGCCCGAGTGGCTGGTGCAGGATGGCCGCGTGAACGCCTTCGCCGCGCTTGGCGCCGCAGGCGAGCTCGCCTACTGCACGCGCGATGTGGGAAGGCCGGCGTTCGACCTCGTGGTCCGACGCGACGGCCGCTCGATGACCCTCGGCGGCAACGGCGTGCGCTCGTACATGCTGCCGATGCTGTCCGCGGACGGCTCGAAGGTGATGGCGATCGCGCTGCGCGACGGGATCGTCGAGCTCGCGTCGGCCGAGACCACGAGCGAAGCCGACATGGCGCGCTCGCTCGTGAAGTCGTTCGTGACCGACCGCGGCAACGACGAGACCGCCATGCAGATGGCCGCCCCACAGGGCGCGCGCGACGGCGTCGACGGGGCCGACATGCTCTTCTACCACCCCGTGCTCGGCACGGTCGCCCGCTGGAACGACCGCGACGGCATGCGCCCCGTGGCGGAAGCCGCGCTGGCTGCGTGCCGGCTCGACGGAGCGCGCGTGGTCTACCTGTCGGGAAGCGCGGTGCGCGTCGGTGCTTCGCGCGAGGGCGCATCGCCTGCGCGGCCCGGAACGCTGGTCCTCGACCGAACCGCGGTGCCCCGCGCGCTCGGCATGGTCGAAGGCGCGCCCGCGGTGCTCCTGCTCGTGCCCGAGCGCGGGGCGGTGCGGCTCGTGCTCGCGCGGTTTCCCGCGGCGGCGCAGAACCAGCGCAAGTAAACGGCCCCGCGTGGGCGGGGCCGTGGGGTCTTCGTGATTGGCCTGCGCGGGCGCTCGCATCGCTGCGTGCCTCGCGTGCGGCGCGGAGGGATCGACCTCATTCCTCGTCGTCGAGGTCCTCGTCATCGAGGTCCTCGTCGTCGAGGAAGTCGTCCTCCTCGTCGCCGAACTCCTCGTCCTCTTCTTCTTCCTCTTCCTCTTCTTCTTCGTCCTCTTCCTCTTCTTCGTCCTCTTCCTCTTCTTCGTCTTCTTCCTCCTCGAGGTCGTCGTCGAAGTCGTCTTCGTCCTCGTCCTCCTCCTCGTCCTCGGCGTCCTCGTCTTCCTCGGCGTCTTCGTCGGCGAAGTCGTCGTCGCCGAAGTCGTCGTCATCGTCTTCGAGCTCGAAGTCCTCGTCCTCGTCTTCGTCGCGGGCGACGATCGCGGGCCACGATGCGCGGGGCAAGAAGCCCTGCGGCTGGCCAAGGAGGCGCGTGAGTGAGTCTGCGTCGGTCAAGAGTGTCATGATCGTTCCTGGCGCGGGTCTGCCCGCCCTCCTGCGCGCGTCTATCGGACAGACACGGGCCTCGGTCTGAGCGAATCGCGTCCCTTCCGCATGGGTCGAGGGGGGCGCGGGAGTTGTCGCCCGACCATCGCGCGCTGTCAACCCCATCGGGAGGGGAACCTACCGTGGGTTCGGGAGCCGCACCGCCGACATCCCCATGGTGGACGAGAACAGCACCCACCCATCCATGACCTGCATGCGGTCCACGCGCTGGCCGCGGCAGCGGACCTCGAACGCCTGGCCCTCGATGCGCAGGCCGTGCTCGGCAGACAGCACCTCGACGACATAGGGGAACTCGACCTGAACGGTACGGGCATCCCTGCCGGGAACCTGCCGCCCGCCGAGACCGTCGACCTGGAGCACGCCGCGCGCGGTCGGCAGCGCGAACTGGTAGTTGCGCTCGCGGGAGGTCGAGTCGATGCCCGTGACCTCGCAGGCGTGCGACAGCAGGAAGAGCCGGTCGTCGGCATGCACGAGGAGCCCCTCGGACAGGAGCTGCAGGCTGCGCACGGTGCGGATACGGCTTGGCGGAAGACCGGGCAGATCGAGCACGGCGGCCGCACCCTCGAAGAGCGGCACCACGCCGACGCGGTCGGACCGATCGAGCGCGACGAGCGACGCGCCCACCCGCATCGGCGTGCGCGAATCGGAGAAGTCGGAGGTCGAGGTGACGAGCGATGCGCGGGGCGCGCCGTCGGCCGACGGGCACCAGCGCTCGATGCCCTCGATCGTGCCGAGCAGCACCTCGCCCGCGCGCGTCGGAAGCACCCATCGGACATCCGAGCCCGAGGAGGTCTCGAGGCTCGAACGCAGTTCGAGGGTGCGGGCGTCGTAGACGCGCACGACGGGGCGTGGCTCCTTGCCGCCGAGGTCGCGGCCCGCCACCGCGAGAAGGCCGTCCGCGAGCGCCGACGCATAGACCTGGCCGAGCGCGCCGCGCTGCAGGACGGGCGCAGCCGCCGCATCGGCGACGCTGAAGCGCGCAAGGTCGCCGTTGGCGCGCACGAGGACGAGCGACTCGCCGTCGCAGTGCGGCGTGATGCGCGTGGGAGAGAACACGGCGCCGTCCGGCGCGAACTGCGACGCGGCGGGCGGCGTGGCCGCGGCGCCGTCCCAGATGGTCGCGGCCTTGCCCGTGCTGAAGACGAGCGTGCCGGACGCCGGGTCGAGCACGAGCGCGGTGTCGCCCCCCTGCTGGCCCTGCCACACCACCACGCGGTCGCGCGCCCACAGGATCGTGGGGTCGCGGTCGTCGAGCCTGTGGCGCCAACTCTTGGAAAGGTCGTCGGGCGAAAGCCGCGCCAGCGAGCCCTCGCTCGAGATGAAGGCGAGCGCGGGGTCGCGCGCCTCGGCGGCTGCGGCGGTCATCCGCACGAGGCGGCCCGGGATGTCGATGCCCTCGGTCGGCTCGGCCCCGATCCGCGGCAGCGGCGCGGGCGTTGCGCGAAGCGCGGGGCGATCGATGCCGCTCGCGACGAGGAGCTCCGCGATCCTTCGATCGAGCGCGGGCGCGGACGCGGGATCGGCGGCGACGATCACCGACCGCACGCGGTCGACGAGATCTTCGCGCGCAGGCGGGAGCGCCGCCTCGAGGAGCACCGCTTCGGCGGCACCGCGGCCCGCCGCCGCGAGCGCGACGGCCGCATCGGCGGCGGCCGAAGTGCGCGGCCAGTTCCACGCGACGGCGGCGCGCGCACCATCGGTGGCGGCCGCGGCGAGCGCGGCGGCGGCCTCGCGTTCGATCAGCGCGTCGATGTCGGCGTCGCGGCGCGCGAGCCGCGCGATGCGGCGCAGCGCCTCGGTGCGGGCGGCGCGGCGCACGCCGTCACGGTCGACGAGATGCCACGCGAGCGCGCGGTCGGAGGCAAGCGCGCGCCAGCAGGCCGTCGCTTCGGGCGAACGCCCCGCGGCGATCAGGAAATCGCCGCGCGAAAGCTCCATGCGCACGCGCAGGCCAGGCTCGGCCGCGAACTGCGCGGCGACGGCGAACGCCGCGTCGCCTTCTTCGGGGTGGGTGGCGGCGAGCTCGATCAGCCGCGTGAGCGTGAGCTCGCGGCTCGCCGCGTCGCCGCGGCCCTTTGCGAACGCCGCGGCCGCGCTGCGCGCCGAGTCGAGCGCGAGCTCGAGGCGCCCCGTGGCAAGCGCGAGCTCGAACAGCGCGATCGCGGCGCCCGGATCGTCGGGCGACGATCCGAGCCGCGCGCGCAGGATGCGCTCGGCGCGGTCGGGCGGCATCAGGACGCGCAGGCTCTCGTCGCCCGCCATCACGATGCGGTCGGCGAGGATGACGCCGTTGCCGGGCCGCTGGCCTGCGATCGACGCGGTGACTGCGCCCGTCTCAAGCGAAAGGACGACCAGTTCATCGAGCGTGGGCACGAGCACCGACTCGCCCGACACGCTGACGCGTCCGCGCATGCCCGCGCGGTTGTCGCGGCCGGGCTTGGCAAGATCGCGCGCGGGATTGCCCTCGACGAAGCTCCAGAGCCGCGTGGAAAGATCGGCCGCGCGGAACGCCACCACATCGTTGCCGACGCCGAGCACGATTCCCGTGCCGTCGTCGAGCTCCGCCTGCACGAGGTAGCGCGGGCTTCCCCACGGCGTGCCCGGTCCGATCGGGCGCGTCTCGAGCAGACGGCCGCTCGAGCGATCGAGCGACATGACCTCCTGCTCGTCGGGCGACACCACCAGCACGCGCCCGTCGGCGACGACGGGCATGAACGCCTCCCAGGGTTCGGCCGCGAATCGCGGATCGCGGAGCGGCACGGGGAACCGTCGCAGCCACTCGACCGCTCCGTCGTCGATGCGCACGCGAGCCACCACGCCGAGCGGCGTCGATGCCACCACCGCGGCTCCATCGAGAACCACGCCGCCGTGGCGCCTGCCCGCGATCGCGCGCGTTCCAGGCGCCCCGGCCAGCGGGGTCGACCAGCGCAGGCCGCCTGTCGCGCGGTCGAGCGCGACGAGCCAGTCGACCTGCTCGAGGCGCTGGGTCGGCTTGCGCGCAAGCACCACCACGGTGTCGTCGACGATCACGGGCGCGCCGGCCGGGAACAGGCCCTCGAGCTCGGCGTTGCCGTCGAGCCCGCTGAGCGTGACCGACCAGCGCGTCGCGCCGTCGGCGGCATCGACGCACCAGACCTTCCCCGAACCCGTGCGGGCGTTCGAGAACGCGTGGCCTTGGAAGAACACCAGCGAATCGCCCTCGAGCGCCATCGCGGAGAGGTCGCCGACCCCGCCGACATCGCGCTCGACGCCGCCGAACCCGATGTCGCGGGTCCAGATCACATCGCGCGAGTCGGCGTCGACGCAGCGCACGCGCTCGCCTTCGTGAATGTAGATGCGGCCGTCGCGCACGGCGGGCGTCGCCGCCAGCCATTGCGCGTCGTTGCGCGCCCGCTCGACCACGCGCGGCGAGATCGACGCCACGGCGCCGCCGAAGAGCCTGCGGAACAGCGTCTCGTCGAGATCGAGGCTCCAGATCTCGCGCCACGACGCCTCGGGCGCGGCGCCGCGGGCGCCTCCCGCGAAGGGCGAGTACGCCGCGGCCACTGCGGTGCGGCGGGCGGTGGCATCGATCGCTGCAGTGGCGACCTTCGCCTCGGCGGAAAGGTCCGCGCCCTGCGCGCCGAACGCGGCAAGCGACGAACGCGCGGCGGCCTCGCGCTCGGAGAGCCCGAGCCTGCGCGCCGACATCGCCTCGAGCGCGGCGGCAGCCAGCGCCTCGCGACCGGCGAGATCGGGGTGGCCCTCGATTCGGGCAAGGGCCGCGAGCGCTGCCTCGGGGCGGTCGCGGAGGATCGCGGACTCGGCCAAGGCAAGCGTCGCGCGCAGGCCGGCCGGGGTCAGCCTGCGCCTGGCGGCCGTGGTCGCGGGGCCTTCCTCCGAGAGCATGCGCTCGGCTGCCCGCGACTCGAGATCGCGGAAGCGGGCGAGCACCTCGGGCGACGCGCGAAGCAGCCGCTCGACCTCGTCGGCGACCGACGCGAACGAACCATCCTGCTCGGGGCCGACCTGGACGACCCGCAGGCGGTACTCGTCGAGAAGACGGCGGGCGATGCGCGCGGCCTCGAGCGGGTTCGGGCCCGACTGGGCGCGCGCGTCCTCGAAGAGGGCCTGAGCCGTGGGCGAGTCGGCGATCGCGGGCATGGTCGACTGCTGCGCGCTCGATGCAGGCGCAACCACCGCGGCAAGAAGCGCCGCCGCGAGCAGCGTGGCACGGATCGCGCGGGACGATGGGCGTCGGCGGGGCATCGGCGGAAGCGTAGCGCCGCGCGCAGGGCAGGTTGCCGCCCGCGCTTGGTACATTCCCGCCATGCCTGACGCGTTTCCGGTGCGCTCGCTCGTCATGACAGCAATCCGTCGGGGAGGCCGTCGGAAATGGATCGGCCCTGAAGCAGGCCTCGCGGCATCGCTCGCGGCAAGCCTCGCCCTCTCGGGCTGCACCATCAACCGCCCTGCCGTCCGCCCGATCGGCGCCGTCGTGTCGGCGACGGGCGAGGGTGTCGAGCGGCTCTCGATCGAACTCGAGCTGACGAACCCCGGCAGCGACGAGATCGAGCTGGTCGAGTACGACTACACCGTGCGCGGCTCGGACGGGTCGGGGTACAGCGGGCGCTGGGCGGCCCTGCTCGCGCTTGCGCCTGAGTCAACCTCGCGGGCGACGATTCCCGCGGTCGTGCCCGCGGGCGCGGCCGGGCGAACCTGGAGCGTCGACGGCTCGCTTCGGTACCGCGACCCGAAGTCGATCGCGCGCCTGCTCTACGAGCTCGGCCTGATCAAGCCCGAAACGGGGTTCGCGGCGGCAGACTTGCCGCTCCAAGACGGGAAAGCGCGCTGACCCTGAGCCTGAGTCTTTTCGACTCCTTTGTGTCGTCTGCGCATTCGTCCGAGAACCAGCGGAAGTTCGGCAAGGTCCGCAAAGGCCGCAGGCGATCGATGCGCAAACCTCGGCGCCGCAAGCCCCTTCTCACTTCCAATGGGCATGAATGCCGATGAATTCCCGCCCTTTGGGAGTTCATCGTGCCTGAAAACCAGCTGCTCAACGAGATCCTCCGCCGCGCCAACGAGTCGGACTCCTCCGATGTCCACCTGGTGGCCGGCCACCAGCCCATGATGCGCGTCCACACGGTGATGACGCCGCTCGACATGCCCGTCCTGTCGCCCGACGACATGTGGCGGATCGTGGGCTCGATCACCAACGAGATGCAGCGGAAGCACTTCGAGTCGCACCTCGACCTCGACTTCTCGTACGAGATCCCCGGTTTCCGCCGCTACCGCGTCAACGCGCACATGCAGCGCGGCACGGTGGGCATGGCGATGCGCGCGATCCGCACCAAGGTTCCGCCGCTCGCCTCGCTGAACCTGCCCGAGGTGATCTCGCGCCTGACCTACCTGCCCCGCGGCCTGGTGCTCGTCACGGGCGACACGGGTTCAGGCAAGTCGACCACGCTCGCCGCCATGATCCAGGCGATGAACGAGCGCTACCGCAAGCACATCATCACGATGGAAGACCCCGTCGAGTACACCTTCCAGAGCCAGAAGTGCCTGATCGAGCAGCGCGAGCTCGGCGCCGACCTGCCGAGCTTCTCGAGCGGCCTGAAGCACGCGCTGCGCCAGGACCCCGACATCATCCTCGTCGGCGAAATGCGAGACCTCGAGACCACCGCCCTCGCCATCACGGCGGCCGAGACCGGCCACCTCGTGCTCTCGACCCTGCACACGGTGAACGCGAGCCAGACGGTCGAGCGCATCATCGACATGTACCCCGCGAACCAGCAGAACCAGATCCGCGCCATGCTCGCCAACACGCTGCAGGCCGTGATCTCGCAGACGCTGTTCCGCCGCATCGACAAGCCCGGCATGGTTCCCGCGATCGAGGTCATGCTGTGCACGCCCGCCGTGCGCAACATCATCCGCGAGGCGCGCACCTTCGAGATCCCCAATGTGATCGAGACCAGCCGCTCGATCGGCATGACCACCCTCGACAACGCCATCGCCGAGCTGTTCTTCAACGGCATGATCTCGCGCGAGGATGCCGTCGCGCAGGCGGCGTTCCCCGACAAGCTCGACCGCATGCTCGCGGCCTAAGCAGGAAGATCCATGCCCCAATACCGCTTCCAGGCCAGGAACCAGAAGGGCGAGCTCGTCAGCGGCGTCGTGGCGGCCGACAGCGTCGCCATGGCGGCGACGCAGCTGCGCCAGCGCGGCGACCATGTCGTGCAGCTCGTTCCGATCACCGCGACGGCCGACGACCTGCGCGCGGCGGTGAAGCGGCTCAACTACTCCTCGGGCCCGTCGCAGAAGGACATCCTCGACTTCACCACGCAGCTCGCGGTGATGATCCGCGCGGGCATCTCGATCCGCGCGGCGCTCGAGGGCATCGCCGAGCAGGTCACCAACGACAAGTTCCGCCGCATCCTGCAGCAGATCAAGCACGATGTCGAGACGGGCAAGCAGTTCTCCGAGGCGATCTCCAAGTATCCGAAGCTGTTCGGCCCGCTCTATGTGAACATGGTGCGCGCGTCGGAGATGTCGGGCTCGTTCGCGAAGATGCTCGACCGCATCGCCGCGTACCTGTCGCAGGAGATCGAGACGAAGCGCATGGTCGTCGGGGCGAGCATCTATCCCGGCATCATCGCGATCATGGCGATCGGCACGACCGTCTTCCTGCTCACCTTCGTGCTCCCCCGCTTCGCGGGCGTGTTCAAGGGCAAGGAAGACGCGCTTCCCACGCCGACCAAGCTGCTCATGGGGCTCTCGGAGTTCATGGTCGAGTGGTGGGTGCTCCTGATCTTCGCGACGATCGCCGCCGTGATCGGCTTCCTGCTCGCGATCCGCACCGAGGTCGGCGGCCTGTGGTGGGACCAGTTCAAGATCTCGGCGCCCATCGTCCGCCGCATGTTCCGCGCGCTGTACATCTCGCGCTCGCTCCACACCATGGGCGAGCTGCTGAACGCGGGCGTCCCGATGCTCGACACCATCGCCATCACCGCTGACATCTCCGGAAACCGCCATTATCGGCGGCTCTGGCGCTCGGTGTACGGCGCGGTCAAGCAGGGAAAGAAGGTTCAGTCGCAGCTTTCGAGAAGCCCCTTGCTCCCGCGCTCGGTGATTCAGATGATCTCGGCAGGCGAGGAGTCGGGCAAGCTCGGCGAGGTCCTCGACGAGATCAGCGCCTACTACCAGAAGGCGCTGAAGGACGCGATCAAGGCGGTCACGAGCATGATCGAGCCGCTGATGATCATCGTGATGGGCGGCATCGTCGGCTTCATCGCCATGGCGATCATCCTGCCCATCTTCAAGATGTCGAACCTGGTGTCCGGTGGCTGACGGCGGAAAGGCCGACGAAGGAAGGTCGATGCGGACGCGTGCGTTCAACCCGAAGGCCAGGAGGGGATTCACCCTCATCGAGACGGCGCTCGCCACGATCATCGTGGGCACGGGCGTGCTGGCCGTGGTGACCGCGTACCAGGCGTTCCACATCCAGAACCGCTGGGCCTCGCAGGCCGCCGTCGGGCAGCGCCTCGGCAACGAGATTCGCGAGCTCACGCTGCGGTTTCCGAAGCAGGATCCCGTGACGGGCATCGCCGTGTGGGGCCCGGAGGCCGACGAAACCGGCGTCGCCGACTACGACGACCTCGACGACTTCGATGGGTTCCAGTTCTCCGCCGAGGACGGCACGGGGCCGATCAACGCGATGGGCGAGGTCATCACCGAGATGCCCGGCTGGTCGCAGAGCGTCATCGTGCAGTACATCGACCCGTTCGAGATCACCGAGGTGATGCCCGACCGATCGACCGACCTCGTGCGCGTGCGCGTGACCGTGCGCTTCAAGGGCCCCACCGACCCCGCGCCTGTCGAGGTGACGAGCGTGAGCTGGATCGCGCCGGGATGAACCGCATGAACGAGCCCAGCCGCCGACTCCGACCGAACCGGGCCGCGCGCAGGCGCGCGAGGTCGCGGCGCGGCGTGGCCAGCGTGCTGGCGATGATGTTCCTGGTGATCTTCGCGTCGCTGGCCGCCGCGATGGCGGTGGTGGCGCAGGGCAACCTGCGCACCGCGGACAGCGCGCTGAAGGTGTCGCGCGCGCAGAGCGCGGCGGAAAGCGGCCTGGTGTTCGCCGCCCGCCGGCTTGCGAAGGAAGGCACGCGGTTCGTGATCCGCGAGGGCTTCGTCACGAACGAACTGGCCGAGCGGATCTGGAAGGGCCCGCTTCCGCTCAGCGCGGAGGTCGAGCCCGCCGAGGGCTATGTGAGCGACGCGACGACGCTCGCGGAGGCGATCCACGACGCCAACCTCGCGGATGCGAGCGCGTTCGCCCCGATCCCCGCCGAGCATGACGGTCTGCCGTCGATCGACCCGGACACCGGCCTGGTGATCGCGGCGCCGCTGCGCATCGACCCCGGCGTCGACCGCCTCTGGTTCCAGCTGACCTACGAGCCCGTGTTCGACGAGGGCGATCCCAACACCACCGCCGACGACCGGCTTCGGGTGCGGGTCACCAGCCTCGGCGTGGACGGCGGGATCCGCCGAACGCTCTCGCTCGACTTCGACATCCTGAAGCGCATCGAGTACGCGGTGATCTCGCCGAACCGCATCATGATCGGGAAGAATGTGATGATCGAGGGTCCGCTCGGCTCGCGCTACGGCATCAACGCCGCCGAGCTCGCGGGGGAGAACGGCCATCCGCTGGTGATGCGCTCCGACTTCCGGTACATCAATTCCTCGCTGACGGCGAAGGTCGATGCGATCGCGCTGGCGGCGGGCACCCACGACACCGACGGCGATGGACGCCTGCGCGTCAACCATCCCCTCGAGCAGCAGGGCGTGTCACAGACCGTGGGCGACTTGAACGGCGACGAATATGTCGACGAGTTCGATGCGTTTCTGAGCGAGTTCGACGCGAACGGCGACGGCCGCGTGACATGGAACACGCCCAACCCGAACGAGTTCGATGGCGACGACGGCGAGCCGATCGACGCGCAGCTCGCGCGCCTGATGGACCGCGCACTTGCCGACCGCAATGGCGACGGCCTGTTCGACGCCTTCGATGTGCAGCTCGGCTACGACGACGGCGTGCTCGACTCGCGCGACTACTACGCGAAGGTGAACGGCAAGCTGGTGTTCGCCGTCGAGGAGGCGGCATGGGAGAGCGCCGCGCAGGAGAACTGGCGGAACATCGCCCAGGGCTCGGTGCGCGCGCCGAAGGACGAGGCCCCCGCGCGGTTCGAGGTGGGCACCGACGAGCTGCGCGCCATCGAGACCAGCCAGTTCGCGAGCCAGGCCACCGCGTTCCGCCAGCTGGCGCAGTCGGCGATCCTGCCGACGACCGCCTCGGGCTACACCCCCGTCGACCCGACGAAGCCCGCGACCCGCACGGTGCCGGCCACCTACGAGGAAGTCCCCTACCGCTCGCCCGCGCCCTACGAGTACTTCCAGCGCCCGACCTACGAGAACATCGTGTTCGGCGATGTCTTCATCCCGAAGGGAACCAACGCGCTCTTCAAGAACTGCCGGTTCGAAGGGATCGTGTATGTCGAGACGACCTTCGACTGCGACGACCCGAACTGGAACTACACGGGCGCGCTGCGCGAGGTCGACCAGGGCGGCGGCGTGGTGACCTATGTCCCCCGCTTCCCGGGCATCGTGTCGCAGTCGGATGGGATCGGCAGCAGCATCAGCAACACGCGGAACCTGTCGAACTCGCTGCGCTTCGACGGCTGCACCTTCCTCGGATCGATCGCAGGCGACACGCCGCGCGAATTCACGCACTGGCGGAACAAGATCCAGATCACGGGGCCGACGCGGTTCTTCAGCGATCCGAACGATCCCGAACTTCAGACCGCCGAGCTCGCTCCGCTCAGGGACATCATGCTTGGCTACAGCGACGCCAAGCTCGACCTGATCCAGCGGAGCTCGATCCTGATGCCGGGCTGGTCGGTCGATGTCGGCAACTTCCGCAACGAGCTCGAGACCGACCCGAACGGCGGATCGTCGCTCTACAGGCCGCGCGTGAACCTGAAGGGCACCTGCGTGGCGGGCGTGCTCGACATCCGCGGCACCGCCGATGTGCTCGGCACGCTGCTGATGACCTTCCGCCCGATCCCCGGGCAGGGCGCGCTCTACTACAACGGCCAGCCCGCGCTGTTCAACACCACGCTCGGCTACTTCGGCCCGCTCGACGGCGACGGCGAGGGCCAGACGCCCGACCAGGCCGGCTTCGACGGATACGGCGAGATCCGCCTGCGCTACGACCCGAACGCGAAGCTGCCCGACGGCATTCCGTGGCCGATCACCGTCGAGCCGAAGTCGAACAGCTACCGCGAGGGAGGGCTCGGCTGATGCGCCCGCGCGCCACGATCCGCCGCGGATTCTCGCTGGTCGAGCTGCTGATCGCGCTTTCGATCAGCGCGGCGCTGCTGACCTCCGTGCTGGCCGCGCTGAACGCGTGCTTCCGCGCCTACCAGGCCACCACCGAGGAAACCTCGACCGACATGGTCGGCCGCGTGGTGATGTACCGGATGCTCTCGCTCGTCCGCAACGGCGCCGGATTCGGACCGCTTCCCAACTTCGCCGCGAATCCGCCCGAGACGATCATCGCGAGCGACAGCATGAGCTTCGTCGACGACGAGGACCGCGAGATCGAGTTCGAGTTCGTTCCGAACACCATGGGCGAGCTCGGTGAGCTGCGCATGCGCCTGAGCGCCAACGGCGTGACCGGGCAGTGGCAGCGGCTGCTCGAGGGCGTGCGCGCGCCGCGTGCGGAGAACGGCGATCCGCTGCCCGTGTTCACGCTCGAGTACGACACGGGCTACAAGCTGGTGCGCGCCACCATCGACATGACCGTGTTCCCCGACGACAACGCCAGCCTGACGCTCGAGGGCGACGAAGCGCGTCCGACGCGCCTTGTGGGCGGAACCGCGCCGCGTCGGCTCGTCTGGTAGCCGCGCGTTCGCCGCGCCGTTCAGCCGGCGGCGTCCTTCGCGCCGTCCTGCTCCGTCTCATCCTGCTTCGCGTCGGCCTCGTCTTCGATGGCGTCGCGCTTCGCGCGCTCGCGCACGACATCGTCGAGCCTCGGCGGCGCGGGAAGCGCGCCGATCTCCGAGCGCAGCGCGGGAAGCGTGCGCAGGCCGCAATCGCGCAGCAGCGAAAGCGGAATCATGCGCAGCGACTTGTCCTCGCGGGCCTGTTCGAACTGGAACGACCCCGCGAGGCACGCCGCCTCGAACGCGCGCCAGTCGGCCGCCACCACGCCCGAGGGCCGCAGCGCCGACTCGACGGCGTCGAGAAGATCGACCTCGGCCATCTCCTTCTCGTCGAACTCGCGCCCGATCCAGGTGGTCTCGATCACGAGGAGCTCGGGCAGGTTCGCCTCGGCGTCCGCGCCTTCCTCGCTGTTCAGCACCACCGTGAGGAAGGTGTGCCCGGGCACGCCCACCACATGGACATCGAAGTCGAGCGCCTTGAGCAGCGACGCGAGCGCCGCCACGCCGTCGAGGCAGTTGGCCTGCTCGCCCGCGATGCACTCGTGCAGCGAACGCACGCGCTGCCCGAGCCGCGCCGTGGCCGCCGACGCGATGTTCGAGTACGCGATGCCGCGGTCGCGCAGCGCCTTCCACACCGCGAACACCTGGCGCACCTGCTCGGCGGGCGCGGTGTCGGGCATGTTTCCGAGCGCCGCGCACACGCCCGCGCGCTTGGCCTCGAGCAGCAGCCCGTCGATCCACGGATGCTCCTCGTTGACCTGCATCGCGATCGGCAGCGTGAGCGGCATGTCGAGCTGCGCCACGCCGACCGGATGCAGGCGCGACTGCGCCTTCAGGACGACCTCGGCGGGCTCGGTCGCGGCCATCGGCACCTCGATCGCGATGCGCAGCGGCAGCTTGCGCGCCGCGGGAAGCCGAAGCAGCGCGTCCTCGTTCCACTCGGGCACGAAGTTGATCTCCGCCGAGCCCGATCCGTCGATCAGCGCCTCGGATTCGGCCTCGGCGGCGAGGTAGCCCTCGCATGAGAGCCTGCCGCGCACCACGAGCCCGGGCGGGCCCCAGACGCGCACGGCGATCGGCGGATAGTGCTGCTTCACCCACAGCCAGAACGCGGACCAGTCGCGGTAGACGCTCCACGCGAACTCGCCGTCGCGGTAGGGCTCGAACAGCCGCGCGCCGAGCGACTCCGCCTCCTCGTCGTTCACGCCGACGAGCTGCTTCCCGAACTCGTCGAAGGTGAGCAGCGTGGACGCGAACATCTCGGGCTCGACCCAAGGCGCCACGCCGACCTTGAACGGCGCGAGCGCGCCGAGCCGCACGGTGAACTCCTGCGTGGGCTGCCCGGGGCCCGTGTCGTCGCTCGGCCAGTCGACATTTCCCGTGTCGATCGCCTTGCGCATGACCGGATCGATGGAGTCGACCGCGGACAGCACCTTCTCGACGAGCGCGCGCAGCTGCTTCGCCTCGATGCGGCCGACCTGTCCATGCGCGTGCAGGACGGCGCGCACCTCGGCGTCGGCGGGGTCGTAGATCAGCTGCACGCCGCGGATTCCCGCCTTCCAGTACGCCTCGGCCATCACCTTGCGGCACGCCGCGAGGTGCGCGCACAGCGAGAGGTCGTACGCGACGGGGAACGACACCACGACATCGCCCTCGAGGTCGGGATAGATCTGGATCAGGGCGGAGCGCTCGCCTTCGTCGTTGGTCCAGCGCTCGGTCTGCCACAGCGTGCGGAACATGTCGCCGTCGGGCAGGTACTCGAAGCGGATCGCGGCCTGCTCGAGGCAGCGCGCGATGTGGCGCGAGGCGGCGGTCGACGGCGCGGGCGCGTCGGCGTCCTGCGCGGGGGCGACGCGCGCGGCCCACAGGCACGCGGCGACAAGCACGAGACGAACCATCGCAAGGCGCATGCAGACCTCCGCCCCGCAGGGCCTTCGGAGGATACAGCCGCGGCCTTTGGCGGAGAAGGACGCGCGCTAGCGGGTGAGGCGCGCGCTTGCCTCGCGGGCGCGATGCTCGAGCGCCGCCTGCATCAGGCGCTGGTGCGTGCCGAGCAGGTCGGGGTCGACATCGTCCGCGCGCGCGGCGCCCGGGGCCTCGGACAGGTCGTACGACCCGTCGCCGCGCATGACCCAGCGCTGGCGGCGGTCGGTCAGGTGCATCTCGAGGATCTCCCACAGCCGCTCGCGGTGGCGGCGCTCGGTGATCGGCGCGGCGCACTCGACGCGCGTGTTGAGGTTGCGGTACATCCAGTCGGCGCTGCCGATGTAGAACTCGCCGTCGAGCGGGTCGGACTGGCCGTTCCCGAACCAGAAGATGCGGCTGTGCTCGAGGAACCGACCGATCGTCGAGGTGACGCGGATGTTCTCGCTGAGCCCCTTCACGCCCGGCCTGATGCAGCAGAAGCCGCGGATGACGAGGTCGATGCGCGCGCCCTGCCGCGAGGCCTTGTAGAGCGCGTCGGTGACGCTGCGGTCCTCGAGCTGGTTCATCTTGGCCACGATGCGGCCGCCGCGGCCCTGCGCGGCCAGCTCGCCCTCGCGCTCGATCATCTCGACGAAGCGGCGCTTCATGGCGACGGGCGCGACCAGCAGGCGGCGGTACTCGGTCTGGCGGCTGCGGCCCGTCATGTAGTTGAACAGGCCGATCAGGTCCTCGGTGATCTCGGGGTCGGCGGTCAGGAGGCCGATGTCCTCGTAGAGCCGCGCGGTCTTCGAGTTGTAGTTGCCCGTGCCGATGTGGGCGTACGAGCGGATGCCGCCCTGCTCCTGGCGCACCACGAGCGCGGCCTTCGTGTGCGTCTTGTAGCCGACGACCCCGTAGGCGACATGCACGCCCGCGTCCTCGAGCTTGCGCGCCCACAGGATGTTGCGCGCCTCGTCGAAGCGCGCGCGCAGCTCGACGAGCACCGCGACCTGCTTGCCGCTCTCGGCGGCGCGGATCAGGCTCGGGATGAACGGCGAGTCGCCGCTCGTCCGGTAGAGCGCCTGCTTGATCGCGAGCACCTTCGGGTCGGCGGCCGCCTGCTCGATGAAGCGCTCGACGGTGTGGTCGAAGCTCTCGTACGGGTGGTGCACCAGGAGGTCGCCCTCGCGGATCCGTGCAAAGAGGTCGGCGTCCTCGTCGTCAAGGCCCGCGGGCGCCACGGGCGACCACTTGGGCCACCGGTGCTCGGGCATGTCGAGGTCGGCGAGCTCGTTCAGCGTGCCCCAGTCGAGCATGCCGTGCGTCTCGTACAGGTCGTCGTCGCCGAGGCCCAGTTCGTCCTCGAGGAAGCGCATGATGCGCTCGTTCGGGCGCGCGCCCACCTCGAGGCGCACCACGCGCGCGAAGCGGCGCTCGCGCAGCTGCTGCTGGATCTGCTCGAGCAGGTCCTCGGCGTCCTCGTTGTCGCGCTCGGTCTCGGCGTTGCGGGTGACGCGGAAGGGCAGCACCTCGGCGATCTCCATGCCCGGGAAGAGGTCGTCGAGGTTGTGGGCGATGACCTCCTGCAGCGACACGAAGCGGCGCGAGTTGCCGAAGCGGAAGAGCCGCGCGCCGAGCTCGGGAACCTTCACGCGGGCGAAGAGCGCCTCGGTCTCGCCGGGGCGACGCAGGAGGACGCCGAGCGACACCGACATGTTCGAGATGAACGGGAAGCGGTGCCCGGGGTCGACGGCGAGCGGCGTGAGGATCGGAAACACATTGCGGCGGTACCACTGCTCGGCCTCGACGCGCTCTGCGTCGGTGAGCTGCTTCCAGCCGAGGAGCTCGACCTGCTGCGCGCAGAGGAGCGGCACGATGGTGTCGCGGTAGGCGGTGGTGGCGAGCGCGGTCTGCTCGAGCACGCGCTCGCGGATCAGCACCATCTGCTCGGTGGGCGTGAGCGGCTCCCACGGAGGGCTGCCGACGCCCGCGTCGATCTGCCGCCGCAGGCCG
>JBJTOV010000024.1:0-2508 GCA_046074745.1 Planctomycetota bacterium
GGCACGCCGCGCGCAGGCGAGGTCCTGGGTGGAACGATACTTACTGGCACGGACCCCAGGCGCTGAGCAGCACCGAGAGATCCGAGGCGTTCACGATGCCGTCGCCGTTCAGGTCGGGCGACGATCCGCCCCAGCCGCCGAGCAGGCCGGCGAGGTCGGACGCGTCGACCGCGCCGCTGCTGTCGATGTCGGCGGGGCAGGGATTCGTGGTCGAACCGAGACGGATGCGGGCGATCGCGTACAGCGCGTTCGCGGAGTCGCCGGCGCGCAGGGTCAGCCAGCCACCGCCGCTGAAGCCCGTGCCCGTGCCGTCGCCGTTGTTGCCGGTGGAACCGATGAGCGTGAGCTGGTTGATCGGGGTGCCCGTGAAGAAGGTGTCGCCGGTCGGCGCGAACGGCGACGCGTTCTGCGACGACTGCCGCGCCAGCATGCGCAGGCCACCCACCTCGTCCCACGCCATGAGCGCGGAGCCCGACTCGGAGCCGTCGTCCTTGCTGATGCTGGCGAGGAACACCACGATTCCGCCGTCGTTGACGCAGATGCTCGTGCTGCCGTTCAAGTTGCCCATCGTCCAGCCGGGAAGGCCGGCGATGGTGTCGGTCTGCTTGCAGATCGTGATCAGCGTTCCATCGGGCTTGCGGGCGCCGACGAAGGTGGCGGGCGCAGGCGACACGATCGAGGTTCCGTCGGCGTTCATCAGGATGCCCTGGAACGCGTAGAGCCCGTTGCGGCTCACCGTCTGGCCCGTCGAGTTCGGGGCCTGGAACACCTTGCCGTTGAAGTTCGGGTCGCTCGAGTCGGTGATGCCCGGGATGGCGTCACCCTTGCGGAGCAGGATGGTGAACACGCCGTTGCGCTCGGTCATCACCGCGGCGTTGTTGATCGTGGTCGCGGTGCCGCCGAGCGTTGCGTTGAAGGTGATCGTTCCATCGGGCGCGATCGGGCACTGGCCGAAGGACAGCGTGGATGCGCTCGCCACGGTCAGGCCCTTCGTGCCGGGGATCGCGTCGCCTTCGCGGGCGAAGATGCGGTAGCCGCTCGTCGCGAACGCGTTCGTGCAGTAGATCTTGTCGTTGCTGGTCGTGACGCCCGTGCCGACGAGCGTGCCCGAGAAGACATACTTGTTGCCGTTCAGGAACAGGCCGAAGGTGTCGGGGGTGATCGTCGGTCCGCCAAGGCCCGGGGCGACATCGCCCTTGCGCACGATCAGCTGGTCGGGACCAGGCGAAAGGAGCACGATCGCGGAGTTGTTCGCGGTCACGGTGTCGCCTCCCGTGAGCGTCATCGCGAACAGGCACTGACCGACGCTGTTCACGCGCTGGCCCGAGGCGGCGGTCATGTTGGCGGGGTACTGCGCGCCCGCCGTGCCCGGGCAGAAGTCTCGGCCCTGCGCAAGGAGCGACGGCGAACCCGACGCGGGGATGAACCACTGCGCGGTGTCGTTGGTTCCGGTCGTGATGCCGGGGCCCGTGAACCAGCCCGACGCGATGAAGCCGCCGTCCGCCGACAGGTTGTTGGCCGACACGATCGAGTTGTTCGGGCTCGCGGTGCGCGAGAACACCGCATCGGTGGGCGTGTTGCCGGGAACACCCGAGTTCGAGCGCGCCACGACGGTCCAGGGAGCGCCCGTGCCGCGGACGACGACGACATGGTTGGCGGTCGCGCCCGTGTTGGTGATGCCGGGGCCCGCGATCTGGCTGCGGAAGGTGACGATGCCGTCCTCGTCGATGACGGGGTTGTTGAACTGGTTCGGAACCCAGACGGCTCCGGTGATGCCCGTGATGTTGGCGGGCGACACGCCGTCGGAGACGGTCAGCACCTGCCAGGTGCCGTCGGCAAGCGCGCTTGCGGAGAGGAATGCGGACAGGAACAGGCCGACGGTGCGCGGGGTGTCGATACGCATGGGGGTTCTCGTGACGGAACGGTTGGTGGCAGAAGGCTGGTGGAACATGGACCGCGCCGGGACGCTCGGCTCGGTTGGACGCCGCGACGACCGCGGGAGGCGGTTGACGCGGCGCGCGGGGCGGTCATGGCTGGCGCCATCGTGCCTGCGCGGGATTTGAAGATATGCTGAGAGATCGTCCCTGCAAACTTCCCTAGGGAAAAAGGCGGATTATCCTGCGCAGGTGCGACAGATCGCACAGGTCGAACTCGCGGACTGCCGCGGGGAGGGCCGATGAGACGAGCCCGCGGGGCGTCCAGCGCGGCTTATGGCTCGCTTCCGTTTGCGTTCGGTTCCGCCCGACGAGGGCTCTTCGATGATTCCGCAGGGTTGCGGGCTGCTGACCTGACATGAGACTCAAGAAGACCAGTTTCGCCTCGCTCGCCAAGGCTGCAAAGGCGCGTGAGGCCCACCGCTCGTTGTCCGACGGGCTGGCTGGCTTCCGCGCGGAGTGCGCGGCATCGATCCGCGTGATCGTCGACGCCGTCAGGTCGATCAACGCCGCGGCGGGTGTCGATCCACTGAAGCCCCAGGATGTTGCGCGCAGCCTCCGGCTCAACAAGAAC
>JBJTOV010000025.1:0-4456 GCA_046074745.1 Planctomycetota bacterium
CGTGCGCATCGCCCAGAAGGCGCGCGCGGTGGGCATGCACCTGGTGCTCGCCACGCAGCGCCCGCAGGCCAACGTGGTCACCGGCCTCATCAAGAGCAACATGCCCTGCCGGATCACCTTCCGCGTGGCCAGCGCGATGGACAGCCGCATCGTGCTCGACCAGAAGGGCGGCGAGCTGCTCCTGGGCCAGGGCGACATGCTGGTCCTCGAGAACGGCGCCAACACGCCCGAGCGCGCGCAGGGCACGTTCGTCGACGGTGGCGAGACGGACCGCGTCACGTCGCACCTGCGCGCCGTCGCGCAGCCGAACTTCGAGCGCACGATGGTGGCCATCCAGGGCCCTGGCGGCAGCTGCGAGGCGGGCGGCGAGGCCGACGGCGCCGGGCTCGCGTCCGGCGAGCGCGACCCGCTCTTCGACCGCGCGGTCGAGATCATGATCGAGACCAACCGCGGCAGCGTCAGCATGCTGCAGCGCAAGATGTCGATCGGCTACGGCCGCGCCAGCCGCCTGGTGGACCAGATGGCCGAGGCCGGAATCCTGGGCCCAGCCCGCGGCGCCAGCCCGCGCGAGGTGCTCATCACCATGGCCGACTGGGACCGCATGAAGGAGCTCGAGCAGGAGGGCTCGCGCGAGCTCACCGAGGACGAGGCCCGGCTCGCCGAGGCCGTGGACCGGGAGTCCGATGCCTTCCAGAACGCCTTCGAAGCCGGGGAGGAGGAGTGATGCCGATGAACCTGTCGCAGGAGGCGATCCGCCGCGGGCTGGACGCCGCGATCGAGCAGGCCGAGAAGGGATGGTCGGAGGGCGGCATCCCCATCGGGAGCGCGCTCGTCGACGCCACGGGCCGCGTGGTGGCGGCCGGCCACAACATGCGGGTCCAGTCGGGCGACCCGACCGCGCACGCGGAGGTCGACTGCATCCGACGCGCGGGACGCCGGCGCGACTGGCGGTCGCTCACGCTGGTCTCGACGCTCTCCCCCTGCTGCATGTGCTCGGGCACGGCGATCCTGTTCAAGATCCCGCGCGTCGTGATCGGCGAGAACCGCACCTTCATGGGCGCCGAGGACTGGATGCGTCAGAACGGCGCGGAGCTGGTCGTGGTCGACGACCCTCGCTGCATCGCGCTGATGGAGCGCATGCAGCGCGAGAAGCCCGACCTGTGGGCCGAGGACATCGGCGAGTGAGCGGCGCGGGGCCGCGCATCCTCGTGACCAGCTTCGAGCCGTTCGGCGGAAGCCCCGTGAACCCGACGATGCGCATCGCGGAGCTGCTGCGCGGCGCGCCGAGCCAAGGCGCGTCGCTTTCCTTCGCGACCCTTCCCGTGGTGACGGGCACGGCCGACGGCAGCGCGTGGAGCGCCCTTCTGCCGCTGATCGAGCGGAACCGGCCCGCAGCGGTCGTGTCGCTTGGCGAGAGCGCGAAAGCCGAGCGCATCAATCTCGAGCGCGTGGCCGTGAACCTGCGCGACGCGCGCATCGCCGACAACACGGGCGTACAGCTGCGCGACCTTCCCGTGGTCGAGGGCGCGCCCGACGCCTACTTCGCCACCTTGCCCGTGCGCGCCATGCTCGAGGCGTGCGCGTCGGCGGGCGTCGCGGCCGAACTGTCGCTCTCGGCGGGCGCGTTCCTGTGCAACGAGACGATGTTCCGCACGCTGCACCACGCGGCGGCGCGGCGACTTCCGCTGCGCGCGGGCTTCATCCATGTGCCGCAGCTGCCCGAGCAGGCGGCGGCGCGCGGCGGGCCGTCGATGGACGCCGACACCGCGGCGCGCGGGGTGCGCGCGGCGCTCGAGGCGCTGGCCTTCGCATGCGCGGAGACCGCGGCATGACCGCGCGCGGCCGCGTGCTCGTGACAGGCGGCGCGGGCTTCATCGGCTCGCACGCGTGCGAGGCGCTGCTCGCCGCAGGCCACGCGGTGCGCATCCTCGACGACTTCTCGAGCGGAAACGCGGCGAACATCGCGGGCATCTGGCGCGACCTCGAGGTGCACGAGGGTTCGGTCGACGCGCCGCACGCGGTGGCGCGCGCGGTCGCGGGCTGCACGGCGGTCGTCCATCTTGCGGCGCTGACCTCGGTGGCCGAGAGCATGGTGGAGCCCGTGCGCTACCACCGCGTGAACAGCGAGGGCACGCGCGTGGTGTGCGCCGCCGCGCGGGCGGCGGGCTGCGCGCGGCTTGTGTTCGCGGCCAGTTCGAGCGCGTACGGCGACCATCCCGCGCCGCAGCACGAGGAGCTCGCACCGCGTCCGCTGTCGCCCTACGCGGCGACCAAGGTCGAGGGCGAGGCCACGGTGCGCGCGATGTCGGGCGATGGCCCGTGCGACGGGGTTTCGCTGCGCTTCTTCAACGCGTACGGCCCGCGGCAAGACCCGAACAGCGCGTACGCGGGCGTGATCGCGCGGTTCATCGGCCGCATGCGCTCGGGGCTGCCCGTGACCGTGTTCGGCGACGGGCTGCAGACGCGCGACTTCGTGGCGGTGCGCGATGTGGCGCAGGCGGTGGTCCGCGCGGTCGACAGCACGCGGAGTTTCGGCGGCGCGGTGATGAACATCGGAACGGGCCGCGCGACCTCGATTCTCGGGCTTGCAGGCGCGGTGGGTGACGCGCTCGGCGTGACGCCGCGCATCGAGCACGCCGCGCCACGCGACGGAGAGGTGCGCGACAGCGTGGCCTGCACGGCGCGCGCGGTGGAAGTGCTCGGGTTCACCGCGGAAACTCCGCTTGAACGCGGGCTGCGGTCGATGGTCGGGCGAAGCCCGGAAGAGACGAGGCGATGAGGCGATGAGGCACTGAGGTGCTGCAGTCGTGCGCTACGGAAGCGCTGAAGCAGGCAACCAAGCGGGGAAGCAAGGCCAGAACCAAGCAACGGGCGGCGCGGCCGCCAAGGAGCGACCATGGGCTGCATGCGGATCTTCACGGTGCCGATCGGAGCGGTGCTTGGCTATCTCGCCAGCGCGCTGATCGTGCTGGTCGGGCTCACGGTCGTCCTTCTCGCGGCAGGGCCCGCGTTCTGCTACGAAGGCTCGACCTGGACCGCGTCGCAGAACTTCTGCTTCGTGTCTCTTGGCGTGGGGCTCGTGGCGGCGCTCGCAGGCGGCTTCGTGGCGACGCGCTTCGGTGGGCGCGGGGCGCTTGTGCTCCTCGTCCTCGCGATGATCGGCCTCGGATCGGCGACGGCGCTCGGCCTGTTCCGCGCGCCCGAAGAAGAGCGCTTCAAGGACCGCCCCGCCGCGCGCCCCGAGAACTTCGACTGGACGAAGGCCGCCGTGTGGAGCGAGACCCCGCCGTGGTGCGAGTGGGCGAACCTCGGCGTCGGGCTCGTGGGCGCGGTGATGGGCGGCTCGTTCGCCCTCGGGCGGCGCAAGAAGGACTGACCGCGCCCGCGCACGGCGAAAACGAACAGGCGCCCCTCGCGGGGCGCCTGTGTTGCTTGTGTGTCGCGTGCCGGAGGCGCTTCGCCCCGCGCTCAGGCGCGGAACGCGGCCTTGTACGCGCCCACCGCCGCCTTGAACTCGTCCTCGATCCCCTTGAAGCTCTTCGCGGCGACGAGCTTGTCGCGCAGGTCCTTCTTCTGGGTCTTGAAGTACTCGAGCAGGCCCGACTCGAACTTGGCGACGGCCGGCAGCGGGACATCGTCGAGGAAGCCCTTGGAGCCCGCGAAGATCGAGATGCACTGGTCGATCACATCGAACGGGCGGTACTGGCCCTGCTTCAGCAGCTCGACCATGCGTGCGCCGCGGTCGAGCTGGCGCTTCGATGCCGCGTCGAGGTCGGTGCCGAGCTGGGCGAACGCCTCGAGCTCGCGGTAGGCGGCGAGGTCGAGGCGGAGCGAGCCCGCGACTTCCTTCATCGCCTTGATCTGGGCGTTTCCACCGACGCGCGACACCGAGATGCCGACGTTGATGGCGGGACGGATGCCGGCCGAGAAGAGCTCGGGCTGGAGGTAGATCTGGCCGTCGGTGATCGAGATCACATTGGTCGGGATGTAGGCCGACACATCGCCTTCCTGCGTCTCGATGATCGGAAGCGCGGTGAGCGAGCCGGCGCCGTTCTCGTTCGAGAGCTTGGTGGCGCGCTCGAGCAGACGGGAGTGCAGGTAGAACACGTCGCCGGGGTACGCCTCGCGGCCCGGCGGACGACGCAGCAGCAGCGAGATCTGGCGGTACGCCTCGGCTTGCTTGGAGAGGTCGTCGTAAACGATGAGTGCGTGCTCGCCCTTTTCCATCCAGTGCTGACCCATGGCGCAGCCGCCGTATGGTGCGAGGTATTTGAACGGTGCTGGGTCGCTGGCCGGTGCGGCGACGACGACGGTGTAGTCCATCGCGCCGTACTGACGAAGCACTTCCACGGTCTGCGCGACAGTCGAGCCCTTCTGCCCCACCGCTACGTAGATGCACTTCACGCCGAGACCCTTCTGGTTGAGGATCGTGTCGATGGCGACGGTGGTCTTACCG
>JBJTOV010000026.1:0-3069 GCA_046074745.1 Planctomycetota bacterium
TCTCCTCGTGCTCGCCGAGCGCGAGCGCGATCGAGGCCAGCGGACGCACATCTCGGTAGGCGGCCTGCACGTTCGCGGCGTACGCCTCGGGCAGCCGCGCAAGGCAGTCGTCGAGCGCGGCCATGCGCTCGCGGAAGCCGAGCGCGGGCTCGCCGTCGGGGCCGATCGGGCGGAAGCGGTCGAACGCCGCGAAATCGCGCTCGACCGCGTCGAGCGTGGCGGGATCGGCCACGCGCATGCGCGCTCGGCGCGCGGCGTACTCGAGCGTCACCATGCGCGCGATGCCGCGCAGCCATGGTCCGAACGGCCGCGTGCGGTCGTAGTCGGCGAGCCTTCGCCACGCGACCAGCACCGAATCCTGAAAGATGTCGTCGGCGTGCGCGCCGCCACCCGCCGCGCGGATCGACGCCATCAGCGCGTCGCCGTTCTCGCGGATCAACACCTCGAAGAGGTCGCGGGCGGTCGGTTCGGACGGGGGCATGGTGGTGCTTGGCGCCGCGCGGTCGGCGGGGACGGAAATCCCGCGGCTTTACGCGCTTCTTTCACGGGCGGACGCCGCGTCGCGCTAGCGCACGAGCACGAGGCAGGCGAACGAGACGAAGATGCCGATCGCGGTCGCCAGCACGCCGATGGCGATCGCAAGGGTCGAGACGAAGGTGGCCGCGCAGCCGAGGGTCTGCACGCCGCCGCGGGTCGCGGCCACGCGCGGCATCGTGTGCCGCATGATCGCCGACTGGACGGCGTACAGGCGCTTGCCGAACCACGCGACCGACACGGGAACTCCGATGAAGCCGACGATCACGGCGACGGCCTCCATCCCGGGCAGTCCGTTGCCGAATGCAACCGCCGCCACCAGCGCGAGGATCCCGATCAAGAGCGGCAGGCTCACGAATCCGATCGTCCACGCCGCGGACGGCGCGCGCATCAGCTCGCGGCTGGTCGACTCGTCGTAGGTGCCGCCGCACTCGGGGCAGGTGCCCGCGGGCGGCGCGCCCTTCAAGAGGAAGCCGCATTCGAGGCAGTGCGGGTCGTCGAGCGGCTTCAGGAACGCGGGCTTGCGCGCCCCATCCGTGCGCGGCGGGCCTTCAGGCACGGGCGTGATCGGTGGGTGCGGCGCGTTCATGCGGGAAAGGTATGCGATCGGCGGCGCGGGCCCCGGCGCGTGTGGCGGCGGTCCGCGCGCGGAACGCGGGCTCGCCGCCCTCGAGGTAGTAGCGGCAGAAGCTGTCGAGCGACCCGTCGGGGCGGATCACATGCGTGCAGCAGCGGTCGACGCGGTCCTGGTCGAAGGTCCACGCATCCATGAAGGGCTTGATGAACATGCGGAACGGCGCGTCGGCGCCGAGCGCGCCGTGCGACGCTTCGAGCGCCCGCAGGACCTCGCCGAGCGGCTCGGTCTCGCAGCCGCACTTCGCAAGGTCCTCGAGGCGGTAGTCGACGCGGTTCGCAAGGAAACCCTGCAGCGCCTCGAGCGACACGAGGCGCGACAGCGGCACGGTGCCGCTCTCGGTGCGCAGCAGGTATCCGATGGTGTGGCAGTTCGGGTCGCCGCACGGAAGCGGCGTGAAGTCGGCGGGGCCCACGAACTCGCCCGCCTGCGCGGCGAGCGCGTGCACGATGTCGCCCACCGACAGCGGCCGCGCGGCGCTGCGCGCGATCGGCAGCGTGCTGCTCTCGACCTCGATGCGTCCGCTCGTGAAGCGCGGCTGGAAGCTGATGCCGCGCACATGGCGCCGCGGCACGGCGAAGCGCATCGCGTCGCCGAGGAACGGCAGCGTCTCCTCGGTCACGGTCATGGCGAGCGTGCTCGGCACGCCGAGCGCGCCCGCGGCGTCGATCGCCTGCGCGCGCGTGGCGCGCAGGTCTGCGCCGCGCAGCGAGCGCTGGCCCGCCTCCTGCACGCCGTCGAACTGCACATAGAGCTCGAACTTGCCGCGCGTGCGGCGCAGGTCGGCAAGGCGCGCGCGGAACTCGGCATCGGTCGCCACGCGCACCGCGTTCGTGTTGACGAGCACATAGCCGATCTTCGGGTGCGACACGCACCATGCGAGGATCTCGAGGAAATCGGGGTGAAGCGTGGGCTCGCCGCCCGAGAGCTGGATGATGTCGATGAACCCCTTGCGCGCCACCACGCCGGCGATGCGACGGCGGACCTCGGCCGACGGCGTGGAGAGCAGGTCGTCGCCCACGCCGTGCGGGCTCGCCGCGTAGCAGGTCGGGCACGCGAGGTTGCAGCTCTCGACGATCTCGATCAGCGCGACGCAGGTCGAGAGCCGCTCGAAGGGCTCGGTCGCGGCGGGGTTCGGCGGCGCGCAGCACCCAGGTGCGGCGCTGCAGCACGCGCCGTCGGCGGCGCCCGCGCCGTGCGATGGGTAGTAGCGCGCGCCGTCGGCGGCCAGCACGGTCTCGAACGCGCCGTGCGCCGCGCACGACTTCCGCATGACGACCTGCCCGTCGCGACGCACCACCGTCGCCGCCACCGACGCCATGCACACGGGGCATCGGCTCGTGGTCTCCTTGACGATGTCGTCCGCGGCGGGCATGCGCGCAGTCGAACAGGATCGGCCGTTCGATTCAAGCCGATTCGATGCGCGTGGGCACGCGGCCGCGCGATGCGTCGCGGCAGCCTTGCGTTGCACCCCATTCTCGGAGGCCCGCGCCGATCTTGGGACCCACCACAATCTTGGGCGCCTCCACCAACCTTTGGCTTCTCCACCAACCTCGGGCTTCCTCACGAACCTCGGGCTTCCTCACGGACCTCGGGCTTCTTCACGAACCTCGGGCTTTCTCACGAACCTCGGGCTTCTCAACCAACCTGGATGCCCGCAACACACCTCGGATGCCCTCACCGAACCTTGGATGCCCTCACCAAACCTCGGGAGTCTTCACCGAACCTTGGGTGCTTGCAGCAAACCTTGGGAGTCCTCACCGAACCTCGGATGTCCTCACTGAACCTCGGATGTCCTCACTGAACCTCGGATGTCCTCACTGAACCTCGGATGTCCTCACCGAACCTCGGATGTCCTCACCGAACCTTGGATGTCGTCACCAAATGCTTGGGTGCCCGCA
>JBJTOV010000027.1:0-7599 GCA_046074745.1 Planctomycetota bacterium
GCTTCAGGAAGCCCTTGCGCATCTCCTCGGTGGCCAGCTCGTCCAGCGTGCGCAGGCGGCGGTTGCCGAGGTGGTCGATGTCGTCGACGTGCGCCTTGTTGCGCTTGGCGCGCAGATCAAGCATGTAGCGGATGACCGCGAGGAAGTCCTCCGCACGGATGTGCTGGACCTTCTCCTCGGGCACCTGTCCGAGCTTGCCGCCCGTGCAGTACACGGCGTCGTGCTCGAACTTGCGGTTGATGCGGAAGCGACCGACGCGGCCGAGGCGGTAGCGGTTCTCGTCGAAGAACTTCTCGGTGAAGAGCGCCTTCGCCTTGTCGATCTGCGGCGGATTGCCCGGGCGCAGGCGCCCGTAGATCTTGAGGAGCGACGCCTCATGCTCGGTCACGCCGGCGAGGAAGTCCAGCTTCTCCTCGGCGAGGGTGTTCAGGATGAGCGGGTCGCTCGCGTTGGTGATGACGCGGATGGTGCCGAGGTTCGAGGCCTGGATCGTGGCGACCATGTCGCCGATCGGGGCGCCGACGCGGCAGAGCTCCTCGCCCGTGTCCGAGTCGATCACGAGCTCGGCGGCGTAGTGCTCGGGCTTCAGCTTCGCGACCTTGATCTCCTCGACCTCGTAGAAGAGCTCGAGCAGCCGGTCGGTCGACGAATACTGCTCGTCAAGCGCACGGAGGAAGGTCGTGGCGGCGAGCTTGGTCGACTGGTCGATGCGCATCGCCAGCACATCCTTCTTCGTCACCTCGAGCTCGATCCACGAGCCGCGCTCGGGGATGATGCGCGCCTGGTGCAGCGGGCGGTCGCCGAAGCTCGAGACGATCGAGAAGTCCACGCCCGGGGAACGGTGCAGCTGGCTCACGATGCAGCGCTCCGCGCCGTTCACGATGAACTCGCCGCCGCCCATCATGATGGGCACCTCGCCGAGGTAGATCTCCTCCTCGGAGATCTCGCTCGTGCCTTCGCGGACCAGGCGCACGCCCACGCGGTACGGACGGCCGTAGGTCAGGCGCAGCTCGCGGCACTCGTCGGCCGTGTAGCGCGGCTCGTCGAGCTTGTAGTAGAGGTACTCGAGCTTCATCGAGTTGTCGTAGCTCGCGATGGGGAAGACCTCCCGCATCAGCGCCTCGAGGCCGAGCGACGAGTCGCGCTCGTCGTGGCGCTTGTCGAGCTGGAGGAACCGGCGGTAGGCGTCGGCCTGCACGCGCGTGAGCTGCGGAACAGGGCGCGCATCTCCGCGCTTCGCGAATTCCCGAATCGTCTTGGACGACATCAACGAGTCCCCTACATGGAAAGACACCTGACCGGACGGGTCCGGCCTGGTGAAAGGTGTTCAGATCTGGATCGGTGGAGCGTGCTGCAATCGACCGCCGAGCCCGAGGACGAAAGAGAACCAGTGTAGACAGGGAGCGAGAACCAGACAACCCCTTGCGCCATCGTCACCTACACGAGTGATCCGAGGGTGGGAAGGCGAGGGGCAGGGCCCTGGGCGCGGACCGAAGCCCGCGCCCAGGTGCCCCGAATGCCCGATTACTCGGCGGCCGCGTCGGCGCCGGCGGCCTTGAGGGCCTCGACGAGCTTCGCAGCGTCTTCCTTGCTGACATTCTCCTTGACGGTCTTGGGAGCGCCGTCGACGAGGGCCTTCGCCTCGGCCAGGCCGAGGCCGGTGGCCTCGCGCACGGCCTTGATGACGGCGATCTTGTTCGCGCCCGCGCCCTTGAGAATGACATTGAACTCGGTCTTCTCGACGGCCTTGGCAGCGCCCGCGCCGCCGTCGCCTGCGACGACGACCGCGCCAGCGGCCGGCTCGATGCCGTAGGTCACCTTCATGTAGTCGGTGAGCTCAACGGCCTCCTTGATGGTGAGGCTGGCGATCGAGTCGCCGAGGGTGCTGATCTTCGCGTCAAAGGTCTTGGTGTCGGACATGTCTGAATCTCCGTGGCGTTTGCCACTGTCATGCCACCGAGAGGCGCCGCAACGCGCGGCATTTCATCCCGGGTACCCCTCCGTCGCCGGAGGAGCGGGACCAGTCGGTGGCGGACTGGAATCGGGTGGAAGAACTGGATGTCGAACGACTCGAGCGGGGTGTCAGGCGATCTTGGCGATCGTCTCGCCCCTCTCGAGCTTCTCCTGCAGGGTCTTGACGCAGCCCATGATCTGTCGCGCGGGCGACAGGACGAGCGTGACGACCTTGGCCTGGGCCTCTTCGCGCGTGGGGAAGCTGCCGAGCTTCTTGACGCCCGCCTCGCCCTCGTAGAGCTCGCCGTCGAAGATCGCGGCCTTGAGCACGATCTTCTTCTCGGCCTGGGCGGCCTTGACGATCTCGCGGGCGACGATGACGGCGCTCTCGCTGCCGGTCAGCAGCGCCGAGGGACCCTTCAGGGCCTTCTCGAGCGAAGCGAGCGGGCCGCCCTTGAAGCTGCGGCGCGCAAGCGCGTTCTTGACCACGGTGACGCGGATCCCCTTCGACGCGAGCGAACCGCGCATGGCGGTGGTCGCCTTGGCATCGAGGCCGCGGATCTCGACGACGACCGCACCGGTGGCATCGCCGAAGCGACGCGCGTACTCGGCGTCGATCATGTCCTTGACTGGCTTGCTCATTGCTGAGTCCTGTCGTAACTGTCCTTCGCGTGACTGTCCTTCGCGTGACTGCCGTTCGTTCGTGGCGGTCCTTCGACCGCGACGACCCTTGCAGCGTGCTCGTTCTTAGATGGCGATCTGCACGCCGGGGCTCATGCACGCGGCGATGACGCACTTCTTGATGTAGGTGCCCTTCGACGAGGCGGGCTTGGCCTTCTGGATGGTGGCCACGAACGCCTCGAGGTTCTCGACGAGCTTGGCGTCGGCGAACGAGAGCTTGCCGATGATGGCGTGCACATTGCCGCCGTCGTCGTTGCGGTACTCCTGCTTGCCAGCCGAATACTCCTTGACGGCGCCGATGACATCGGGCGCCACGGTGCCGGCCTTCGGCGAGGGCATGAGGCCCTTCGGGCCGAGCACCTTGCCGAGCTTCGACACGACGCGCATCATGTCGGGGCTGGCCACCGCGACATCGAAGTCCATCCAGCCGCCCTCGATCTTGGCGACCAGGTCGTCGCTCCCTGCCTCGACGGCGCCCGCGGCCTTGGCGGCAGCGACCTTGTCGGACTGGCAGAAGCAGACCACGCGGGCCGTCTTGCCGATGCCGTGCGGAAGGGCGACCGAGCCACGGATGATCTGGTCGGCCTGCTTCGGATCGATGCCGAGGTGCACGACGACATTCACCGTCTGGTCGAACTTCGGCGTCTTGAACTTGCGGAGCGAAGCCACCGCGGCGGCGGGGGCGAGCACTTCCTTGGTGATCTGCGAGAGGTTTGCCTTGCGGCGCTTGGAAAGGGTCGGCATGGGGTCAGCCCTCCACCGTCACGCCCATCTAGCGTGCCGTGCCGGCGATGACGTGCAGCGCGGCTGCGATGTTGGTGGTGTTGAGGTCCTTCAACTTCTCTTCGGCGATCTGCTTGAGCTGGGCCTTGGAGAGCTTGCCGACCTTGTTGGTGTTCGGCGTGCTCGAGCCCTTCTCGACCTTGCACGCGGCGGCGATGAGCACCGATGCGGGCGAGGTCTTGATCTCGAATTCGAAGGTTCGGTCGGAGTAGACCGTGATCACGCAGCCGACGACGCGACCGTTGAGCGCACGGGTCGCCTCGTTGAACTTCGTGATGAATTGTCCGGGGTTCACGCCGTTGGCGCCGAGGACCGGGCCGATCGGCGGGGCGGGAGTGGCCTTGCCACCCGGCGCCATGATCTTGAACTGCTTCGTGACTTTCTTTGCAGCCATGGTTTCCGTGACCTCCCACCGGACTCAGCGTTCAGGGCGCACGCGGCCCCTCGCGCTGCGGACACTGCGTTGCCGCAGTGGCCCGGTAGTTCGAGCGGTTTGAAATGTCGAGTCGCGCAATGTAGCGATCGGCGCGGATCGATGCAAGCGACAGCGCGGACGAAGCTTCCGGAGCGATCTGCAACCTTAGCGTCCGAGAACGATCAGGTTCCCCACTGCGAAAGCAGGATGCCCAGGTCCGACGCGTTGACGCTGCCATCGCGGTTGAAGTCGGGCAGCGCGCCCGCGGCGGCAGGGCCCCAGGCCCCGAGCAGGATCGCGAGGTCGCTTGCAGCCACGCTGCCGTCGCCGTCGAGGTCGAGCTGCATCACCTGGCCTCCGCGATAGAGGTTCGCCGCAGGCACGACCTGCTTGGTTCCTCCGGGCGGCGTCCAGCGCAGGATGCATCCCGCGCCTCCGCCGTTCTCGAAGAACTCCACGCGCGCCTTGTGCAGCCCGCGCTCGAGACCGACCTGTCCAGAGCGCTCGACCATGCCGTGGAGCCCGTCGTTGTCGACCACCTCGACGCCGTCGATCAGAAGCCGCGACCCGTCGTCCGACTCCACGCTGAAGGTCCACAGCCCCGTCGCGGTGATGTCGATCCAGCCCTCGAACACGGCGCCCACGAGGTCGGCGCGGCCGCTCGTGGCGAAGTTGCCGCCCGTCGACGCGTAGTTGACCTGAGGCACCGAGGTCACCGCGTATGGCGTGATCGTGCCGAAGTCAGGAAGCACCTGCGGGCTTCCGCTGAGCGCGTACCACGCGGCGCCGATCCCCGCCTGCGGACCCGCCACATAGGTCTGGTCCAGGATCGGCCTGACGCGCACATACACCGTGGCGGTCGAGGTCGCACCCGACGATTCGCGGGCGGTGTAGGTGAAGGTGTCGACGCCCGAGTACCCCGCCGCGGGCGTGTAGCGCAGGACCGGTGCGGCGGAGGTCGAACCCGAAGCGCTCTCCACGGAGCCTCCGCCAGTCGTCGCTGGCTGGAACGAGACCAGCGTGAGCGGCTGGCAGTTCACGAACGCATCGTTCTCGAACGGCCGGACATCGACCTGCGTGTTCTCGAGCGTGCCCGCGACATCGTCGACCGCGCGCGCTCCGGCGTTCGCGCAGCCGACATTGCCGAGGTGCGCGTTCATCGAGGCGATCGAGTAGGGATGGAACTTGAGAGAGATGTTCGACATGCCGCCGCTGCAGATGTGGCAGTACGACATGATGGTGCCCTCCCATGCGAGCGTGCAGTCGTTCGCGCCGCGGCCGTCGGCCGGAGGCGTGTGGGCGTGCGTGTGCGGTGCGCCGAAGTTGTGGCCCATCTCGTGCATCACCACCATCGGCTCCCAGTTGCCGTGGTCGTGGTCGACGAGCGGATACGGGTAGCCGTAGCCGATGCCCGACGACAGCGCGTACGACCACGACGGCCCCGTGCACACCACCGAGAGCCAGGCAACGCCGCCGCCGAGGCCGCGACCCGCGAGATAGTGGCCGACATCGCGCGTGACCGCGCCCATGTTGGCGGCCCAGTAGTCGCGGTATTCGCCGAGCTGCGGGCCCATCTCGACCTGCGTCCACGGGTCATCGCCCGTCCAGAGCCTCAGGTACGAGACCGGAAGCTTGCTGTTGACATCGCGGTCGTACACCTGGCTCGCGGCGCCCATCAGAAGGAGCGCGTACTGCGTGGCGGCAACCGTGTCGCCGCCCTGCGCCACCATGGTGAACTCGGCGTCGGTCTCGACCGCGACGCGGAACTCGCGGCAACCCGCGCCCCCGGCCACGCCGCCCTCGGAAGAGCTCGCCGCGTTGCCTGCGTTCTCCGCAAGATCCATGGCCGCGCAGCGCAGGCCGTCGAGCGGCGAACCGGCGAGCGTGGATTCATGCGCGATCATCGCGGGAAGGCCTCGACGCATGGCCGCGACCGGCCCGCTCGAGAGCCACCAGCGCTCGCGACCGATCTCGACATAGCCGGCGACCAGTCGCTCGGCCGCGCCTGTGCCGACGCCGAGGTAGACGCGGCTGTCCGCGACGCCCGCAAGCTCGCCCACGAAGGCGAGCGGACGCTGCGGAGACTCGACGCGACGCTCGCGCACGCGCGCCGCGATGTCGGCGCGCTTCGCAGGATCGCCGTCGACACGCGCGATCACGACCTCGAGATCCTCGGTCGCCAGCGGATACGCGACGGCCTCCACGGTGACGGCGCCGCGACCCGGAAGGTCGAGCTCGAAGGAGACCGCGCCCGCGCCGCCGCGGAGGGGGGCGAGTTCTTCCGCCGACAGCGCGCGCATCGCGGCTGGACGCGGCGCAGGCCCCCGTACGGCTGCGGCGGCTGGCGGCGCGGCTGCGCTCGGGGCTGCAAGCGGGGCTGCAAGCGCGGCGAGAATGGTCGAGAACACGGTCGTTGCGATCATGGTCATGGAGCGTTCCGTACGGCGCAGTCTGACCGAGGACGGCGCGCCACGCGGAAACAACCCCAAAATTCCATGAAGAAAATCTCCGCGGTCGCCGCGCACCCGCGCCGATCACGCCGCCGAGTCGTGCAGCGCGAGCGCCACCATCGCCGCGATGCCGTGCTCGATCGCCGCGTCGTTGAAGTCGAAGGTGGGCTGGTGCAGCTGCGCGCTGCGCCAGCGGCCGTCCTCGACGCCGAGGATGTAGAAGCACGCGGGAATGCGCTCGGCGTAGAAGGCGAAGTCCTCGCCGCCCATCACGGGCACCTCCATGTGCTCGAGGCGCATGCCCGCGAGATGCTCGCGCGCGATCCGCTGGAACTCGGCCACGCTGCCGTCGTCGTTGCGCGTGACGGGATAGCCGCGCAGGTAGCGCGCCTCGGCCTCGCAGCGGTGGGCGCGCGCGACATCGCGGGCGATCTCGCCGATGCGGCGCTCGATGTGGGCGCGCGTCGCCTCGCTCAGCGCGCGCGCGGTTCCCTGCAGCATCGCGCTCGCGGGAATCTGGTTGGTCGCCGTGCCCGAGTGGAAGGTGGTCACGCTGACAACGCCCGCATCGAGCGGGTCGAGCTCGCGCGACACGACGGCCTGCAGCGCACCGACGACCGCGCTCGCCGCGACGATCGGGTCGTGGCCGAAATGCGGCCATGCGGCGTGGGCCGCGCGGCCGCGCACCTCGATGTCGAAGCGGTCGCTCGAGGCGAACAGCGCGCCGCGCCGCGTGGCCACCGCGCCCAGCGCGAGCCCGGGGAAGTTGTGCAGGCCGTAGATGCGCCGCGGCGCCGGGCCCTCGTTCCGCGCGTCGAGCGCGCCGTCCTCGACCATGCGCCGTCCGCCCGCGCCGCCTTCCTCGGCGGGCTGGAACAGGAAGCGCACCGGGTTCGGCAGCGTGTGGCGCTCGGACAGCCGCTTCAGGACACGGGCCGCGCCCACGAGGATCGCGGTGTGCCCGTCGTGGCCGCAGGCATGCATGCGGCCCTGCGTGCGCGACTTCCACGGGCAATCGCCCTCTTCGACGATCGGCAGCCCGTCGATGTCGGCGCGCAGCGCGACGGCCGTGGGGGCGCGGCCCGAGAGGAACGCGAGGGTCCCCGTGCCGCCCGCCAGTCCGTCGGTGTGCGCGATCCGCGCGTCGTCGAGCTCGGCGCGGATGCGGGCGCTCGTCCGCACCTCTTCGTAGCAGGTCTCGGGGTGGGTGTGCAGTTCGCGGCGGAGCGCGATCGCGCGCGGGGTCTCCTCGGCGACGAGCGTGCGCACGATGTTCTCGGTGATGCCGTCGCCGTGGGCCATGGTGCGATGGTAGCG
>JBJTOV010000028.1:0-2619 GCA_046074745.1 Planctomycetota bacterium
CAGCCGACCTGCAACTACTGGTTCATGATCGCGTCGACGCCGTTCCTGACGCTGGTCGGCTGGTTCGTGACGGCGCGCATCGTCGAGCCGCGCTTCTCGCGCGCCGAGGTCGACGCGCAGATCGCGGAGGGCGGCGTCGAGCGCGGGCGGCCCGGTCTCGAGCGCGGCGAGGTGCGCGGCCTTGTCGCGGCGATCGCCGCGCTCGTCGTCGCGGGATCGGCGTTCGCGGCGATGGCGCTCGTGCCCGGCTGGCCGCTCTCGGGCCAGATGGCCCGCCCGGGCACCACCAGCATGGTGCCCGTGTGGACCGAGGCGATCGTGCCCATGATCATGGTGCTCTTCCTGCTGCCCGGCATCGCCTACGGGCTCGCGGCGGGCGAGATCCGATCCGACCGCTGCGTGGCCAAGCGCATGGGCGACTCGATGTCGTCGATGGGCACCTACCTCGTGCTTGCGTTCTTCGCCGGCCAGACGATCGCGTGGTTCAAGCAGTCGAACCTGACCAGCGTGCTCGGCGTGACGGGCGGCGAGGCGATCAAGTCGATGGGGTTCGGCGAGGGGCCGATGCTGGCCGCGATCGTGTTCGTGGTGGCGGGCATCAACCTGTTCGTGTCAAGCGCGAGCGCGAAGTGGGCGTTCCTTGCGCCGATCCTGGTGCCGATGCTCGCGACCGCGGGCATGTCGCCCGAGCTCGTGCAGTGCGCCTACCGCGTGGGCGATTCGTGCACGAACCCGATCGCGCCGCTCTCGCCGTACCTCGTGGTGATCCTGATCGCGATCCAGCGCTACCGGAAGTCGGCGGGCCTCGGCACGCTGATCGCGCTGCTGGTGCCGTACTGCATCACCGCGCTGTTCGCGTGGACGGCGTTCCTGGTCGCGTGGTCGGCGCTGGGCATTCCGCTCGGCTACTGAGCGGGAAACCCAGCGCACTGGCGCCGTGGGAAGCGGAAAGGTGCGCGCGGGGCGCGGCCCGCGCGATCAGGCGGTCTTCTCGTCGACCTCGAGCGCCATCAGTTTCGAAAGCCACGGCGACAGCACGAGCACCACCACCGCCGACACGAGCGCGGCGATGCCGATCAGCCCGAACACTTCGCCGTAGATCCCGACCGTCTCGAGCGGCGGGGGAATCACGCCGTCGTCGCCCGACTTGATGCCCGTCATCTTCGCGATGAGCGAGGCGAGCAGGTGCGAGAACGAGGTCGCGAGGAACCACGCGCCCATCACGGTGCTGACCACGCGCGCGGGCGAGATCTTGGTGACGAGCGACAGGCCCACGGGCGACAGGCACAGCTCGCCCGTCGTGTGCAACAGCAGGCCGAGCAGGAGCCAGGAGATCGACACCATGCCGTTCGAGTCGGCGCTCTGCGCGCCCATCCACAGGCATCCGAAGCCCGCGGCGCACTGCGCAAGGCCGAGCGCGAACTTCACGCCCGGGCTCGGGTCGCGGCGTCCGAGCGATCCCCAGAGCCACGAGAACACGGGGCCGAACAGCAGGATGAAGGTCGGATTCGCGGCCTGGAACACCGAGGCCTTCAGCTCGCTTCCGCCAACGACAAGGCCCTGCTTCGCGTCGCCTTCGTCGGCAACGAAGGTCACGCGGCCCGCGGCGGCGCGCTCGGCTTCGGGGATCTCGGGGGGCGCGGGGTCGTCGCTTCCGCCAAGGTCCTTGGGCGGGGCGACGCGCGCGGCGGGCGCGGTCGGCGACGCGAGGAAGTCGCGCCAGCGGATCATGTACGCGTATGCCTTGCCCTTCTCGACGGGCGCGCCGTCCACGGTCACGCCCGCGGCCACATCCTTCTCGCCCGCCTTGAACTCGATCACGGCGTAGCCCGCCAGCCTGTCCTTGCTCGCGGCCGCCTTCGCCGCCTTCTGCGCCACATCGATGTCGTCGAGCGTCCACACGCGTCCCGCCACATCGACGCCGAGGAACTCCTGCGTGACCTGCACATCCGAGTAGGTCTGCCCCGCGACCACCTCGGTGCCGCCGTTCACGCGGTCGATGTTGCGGTCGGTGAAGTTCGAGATGCTGGTGCCGCCCTGCTCGAAGAACGCCCAGAAGAGCATCGAGAAGAAGCAGAGCAGCAGGATCGCGTACATGCGGGTGCGTTCGACGCCCTTCGACGAGAATGCGGTGAGCAGCAGTCCGACGCCCGCCACGATGCCGAGCGCGCTGAGCAGCCAGACGCCCGGGCGCAGGTCGTAGATGTACGGCTTGCCGTCCTCGGTGGAAAGGAACGAGAGCTCGACGGGGATGCCCACCGCGTCCCTGTCGACGAGGAATCCGAACGGAGCCGCGAGCAGCGCCGAGCCGATCAGGATCGGCAGCAGCATGCGCGGCGCCGTGGGGTTGCCCGCGGCGTCGACGGGCCGGCCGACATGGGCGGGCAGCTCGCCCTGCCCGAGCTTCACGAAGCTGATCGCGCCCGCCGCGAACAGCGCGATCGCGACAGGCAGGTTGAGGAGCAGCTGCTGCGTGTCCGAGCGGGTCGACCAGATCATCGCGCCCACGCTCATCAGGCTTGCGAGCAGGATGAGTCCGCGCGCCACCGAGCTCGGCGCGACGAAGGTCGCGATGCCGAGCAGCATGCCGATGGTGGCGAGGCCGAAGCCGTAGTGCCA
>JBJTOV010000029.1:0-4770 GCA_046074745.1 Planctomycetota bacterium
AACTTGACGCATTCGTGGCTGAGCTTGCTGCCGCGTTGGCTGAGCCCCCAGCACTACTTGCCGCCTGAGAAGCAGTTGTTGCACTGCTTGCTGCTTGAAAGGCAGAGCCTTCAGCGCTTGTTGCAGACTGAGAAGCTGCGGCTGCCGAGGTTGATGCACTGCTTGCAGCACTTTGAGCATGGGTCTTTGAAAGTTCTGCAGCGTCTTTAGCCGTTCTGAAGCGAACGGTGGTCTCGAACACGGCCCCGAAAGGAAAAGGGCCCTCAAAGGAAAAGGGCCCCCAAAGGAAAAGGGCCACTGCGAGATCGGCTTCGCAGTAGCCCCATGGGGGAAAAGATCAAAGTTGGTGCCGCCGAAGCGACAGGGGAACAGTACACCACATCGCCGACCCGATCAAGTCGGTTTCGATATGCGCGAGCCATAACTTCAGAGTTGGTGGCGGCCGCATGCGTAAAAACACACAATCACCGCGTGAATGCACGCTTCAGCGCCTGATGCCGCGCTCGTGAATTGCCACGCGCTGTGCTCAGGGCTCAGGGCGAGGTCGCGGGGCCTGTCGGCGCGGGCTTTGGCGCGCTGCCCGCGGGCGGATTTGCCGAGCCGACCTTGGAGCCTTCCGGTCCCTCTGAGCCATCCACGGCGGCCGAGCCCTCGGGCTTGCTCGCCTCGGGCGCATTGGCCGCCCACAGGATGCCGCCCTCGATGTGGCTGCGGAACAGCGGTTCGGAGAAGCTCTCCTTCGTGTGGCCGCCGCCCGTGTACCACGCGCGGCCGCCGTCGAACTCGTGGTACCACGCGATCGGATGGTCGCCGCCCATGTCGGCGCCCTGCACCGTGCTGTCGTCGAGGCTGGCCAACACGCGCACTTCGCCGCGCGGATTGCGGTTGTAGACATACCACTCGTCCACGCGTCGCCACTCGGCGGGCAGCATCATGGTGGAGCGGTGCGTGCGGTCCTCGACCTTGACGAGCGACTCCTGGATGTGCGGGTGCGTTTTGAAGTACGCGCCGATCAGCTTTCCGTACCACGGCCAGGTGTGCTCGGTGTCGGCCGCGGCGTGAATTCCCGCGAACCCGCCGCCTGCGCGGATGAAGCCCTCGAAGGCCTGCTGCTGCGCCTCGTCGAGAATGTCGCCCGTGGTCGAGATGAACACCACCGCCTTGTAGCGGCGCAGGTTGTCGGCGGCGAACACCTTCGAGTCCTCGCTTGCGTCGATCTCGTAGCGGTCGCCGAGCAGTTCGCGGACCGCGGCGATGCCCTGCGGGATCGAATCGTGGCGGAAGCCCGCGGTCTTCGAGAAGACGAGCAGGCGGTCCTTCTCGGCGGCCGCATGCAGCGAGCCGGCGCCGAGCAGTGCTCCCGCGATGCAGGCCGCGCCCAGCGCAAGGGCGATCGGAAGCGACGGCGCGGCATGGGTCGGGGTCCGACGCGGGGTGTGGCTCATGCCGCGAGGTTCGCGGCCGCCGCAGGCAAAGTCAAGCGCAGCCCCGAGGTGAATCCGTTTGCGGCGGGCGTTGCATGGCCCTACGCTCGGGGTTCATGGCCTCGACCGACCTCGCCTCCAAGGTGGCTGGGATCATCGCGGGCGGCAAGTCCGCGCGCGATGCGGCGGGCGGCATCGCGCAGGCGGTGGCCGCATGGTCGGGCGGCGTCTGCGACCTGTGGCTTTGGGAGACGGCGGACGGCGCCCCGCGGCTTGCGCTGGCCGCGACCTCTGCAGCAGACGCGGACGACGCGCACGCGGCGCGCCAGCGGCTCGAGCCGCTGATCGCGCTCGGCCACGGCGCGGCGGCGTCGTCGGCTTCGGGCGTGCATGTGCCGCTCGGGCTGCTTGGGCATCTCGTCGTCAGTGGCGCGCCCGCGCTCGGGGCCGCGCACGCTGCCGAAGCGGACGCCGCGCTGAAGGGCTTCTCCGAGGCGCTGGCCGCGCAGAGCTCGACGGCCGAGCTTCTGGCGCTCGGACAGTGGCTTGCGGTGCGCAACGAACTCGATCGCCGCGCCGCGCGGCGCGTTGCGGCCGTGCGCACGCTGCCCGAGCTTGGCGCCGCGGTGGTCGAGCTCGCGGAGCCGCTCTTCCACTTCGAGTTCACGGGCATCTACTTCCTCGACCCCGAGGACGGCACCCTGCGGCTCGTCCATGCCAAGGGCCTGACTCCGCGCGAGCGCGAGGCCGCGGAGGCCTCGGCCGTGGAGCGCCATCCGGGCGAAGTGCTGCGCACGGGGCGCGCCGTCGATGTCGCCGACACTTCGTCCCAGGACGGCCCCGCGGGCCATGGCCGCACGGTGCTCTCGCGCGTGTACCTGCCCGTGACCAGCGGCGGGCGCACCGTGGGCACGATGGGGTTCGCAAGTTCCGAACGCGGGGCGTTCGATTCGCGTCACCGCGAGGTGCTGGCGTTTCTCTGCGACATCGCGGGGCAGACCTATGCGCGCATCGTGGCCGAGCGCGGGCTCGTGCGGCGCGGCGAACTGGTCGAGGCGACGGCAGGCGTGGTGGAGCGGCTGTTCGCAGCACCCGATTGGCGCGGGGTTGCGCACGCGGTGCTCGGCATGGTGGGTAGCGCGCTCGGGGCGCGCGCGCTTGCGCTGATCGAGGCGGCGGATGGAGCCGACCTCTACGGCATCGTGGGTCCGCAGGAGTTCGTCTGGCAGCCGCAGTTCGGCGTGCCGTGGCCTGGCGCGGGCTGCTTCGCGCGGCTCGATGCATCGCTGCGCGCGCGACTCCTGCGCGGCGAGGCCGTGGATATCCCTGCGGCCAACGGCGCGCCTGCGGTGCACGCGAAGCCCGTCGTTGCCGAGGGCCTGCTGTGGGGAGTGCTGGTGTTCGAGCCTGCGGGTCCCGCGCGCCGCACGCCCGACCGGGCCGAGCGCTCGGTGCTTCGCTCGGTCGCGAACGCGTTCGGCCTGGCGATCAGCCGCGAGCGCATCGACGCGGCGCTGCGCCAGCGGCAGAAGATGGAGGCGGTGGGCGTGCTGGCGTCGGGCATCGCGCACGACTTCAACAACATGCTGTGGCCGATCATGCTGTACAGCGAGATGCTCGAACGCGCCGAGGGGCTCGACGAGCGCGCGGTGCAGATGCTGCGCGAGATGCAGCAGGCCGCGCGCCGTGCGAGCGAACTGGTGCAGCAGGTGCTGTCGATCTCGCGCAGGCGCGACCGCGCGCTCGAGCTCGTGCACGCCGCCGAGGTCGCGATCGACGCGACGCGGCTCGTGTCGCGCGGCCTGCCCCGCGATGTGCGGCTCGAGACCGACATCGATGTCGACGCAGGGCACCTGCTTGGAGATGCGGCGAGCCTGCACCAGGCGATCGTGCATCTCCTGACCAACGCGATCGAGGCGATGGAGGGCCGCGCAGGCCAGATCCGCCTCTCGCTCGGGCGCATCGAGCGCGAAGGCCGCGCGTGGATCCGCCTCACGGTGTCCGACGAGGGCGCCGGCATCGATCCGGCCACCAAGGCGCGCATGTTCGAGCCCTACTTCAGCACGCGCTCCGAGCGGGGCAGCGCGGGGCTCGGGCTCTCCTTCGTGCAGCGGGTGGTGGGCGAGCTCGAGGGCCGCATCGCCGTCGAAAGCGAGGAAGGCCGCGGCGCGACCTTCGTGCTGCTGCTGCCGATGGGCGTCGAGCGCAGCGCCGATCCCGCGGTCGAGGAGCTCGCGCGGTCGGAGGGCGGGCGGATCGGTGCGACGGCAATCGGCGTTGCGGAAGCCGAGGCCACCCCGATCGATGTCACCCCGGGCGCGCCTACCGCCCGCGGGTCGGAGCGCGTGCTCTTCGTCGACGACGACCCGTCGGTCCTCGATGTGGGCCGCCAGATGCTCGAGTCGCTCGGCTACGCCGTCACGGTGTGCCCGTCGGCCCTGCCCGCGGTCGACCTGCTCGCCGACCCATCGAACCACTACGACCTTCTGCTGACCGATCTCACCATGCCGGGCATGACGGGCATCGAGCTGGCGCGCGAGGCGCGCAAGCTGCGCCCGACGCTGCCGATCGTGTGCTGCACGGGTTTCGGCGATGCGAAGACCGAGCGGCGCGCGCTCGAGGCGGGCATGAACGCGTTCGTGCGCAAGCCGATCGACTTCGACACCTTCGCGGCCACGATCCGCGGCACGATCGACCGCACGCTACCGCGGCGATGATGGCGGGAGTTCCGCCGCAAACGAGCGCCGCTCGCCATCGAGCAGCCGCTGCTTGGCGGTCGCGTACTCGGCGGCATCGATGGCGCCCGCCTCGTGCGCGGCCTTCAGGTCGATCAGTTCGCGGCCGATCGTGGGCTGCGTCATGCTTCGCGATCCTCCGACGGCCACGCACCCTCCGAGCGCCGCGACCGCGGCGAGCGCGGGCAGCGTGGCGCGCGACTTGAGCAGGGCGTTTCGCATGCGCGCAGCGTCGAGGGCGCGGTTGGTGCGGGAGCCGGAGCGGCTCGTGTCGTGGTTCGTGTCGTGGGTCATATCGCGGTTCATGTCGTGGTTCGCGTGGTGGTTCGCGTGGTGGTTCGTCATCCCGGTCACCGAGTCTTGTCGGTCCGGCGTCCGACGCGTCTCAGGCGATGCGTATTCCTGCGCGTCGTCATGCGGCCGCGTCGGCCCCGCGGACCTTTCGATACCGGAGCGCCGCCACCACGATGCAGAGGTTGAGCACCGCGGTCCCGAGCGCGCCCAGGATCGACTCCCTCAGGAGCTCCCAAGTTTCACTTGAGATGCCATCCCCTCTCTTTGTCCTGCTTTGCTCCGGAAGCGTACCCTCTGCAACTTCTTTAAGTGCCTGC
>JBJTOV010000030.1:0-2892 GCA_046074745.1 Planctomycetota bacterium
CCACTTCGCGAGGTAGTCCTCGCGCGAAAGCCGCGACACGAAGAACCCGTTGACGAGCGCGTCCGCGTCGTCGAGCGCGCGCAGCGACGAGCCTGCCACATAGTCGCGCAGCGGCGCGGCGTAGCGGCGCATGACATGGCCGTGCACCTCGGCCCGGCCCTCCGCGCCTTCGGAAAGGCGCGCCGCGATCCAGGTCGCGTGCGTCGTCGGGAACACCTGTGTTTCGCCGCTGCCGGCGCCTGCACCGCTCATCGCGCCACCTCCGTCGCCGCCGCCACCTGCAGGTCGACGATCTCCGCCTCGACCTCGGCCTGTCCGCGGAAGCTGTTCAGCTTCGGCTGCACCACGACATCGAGGCGCATGCCCTTCGAGATCGACTCCGAACGCTCGCCGCTGCGCCACCACATGCAGCGAAGGAACTTGGCGGCGCCTGTCCGCTGGCCGTGGCTCACCGTGACCGCCGCGTGCTCGCCCTTCGCGCCGAGCCGGTCGACGCGCGTGACCTCGACCGACTCGATCAGGAGCGCGGGCGCGGGGTTGTCGCGACCGAACGGCGCCAGCGACTCGATGCGCTTCACGGTGTCGAAGTCGAGCTCGGGCAGCCTGCAGCACGCATCGACCGCGAGGCGCAGGCGCTGCTCCGTGGGCGGCGGAAGCAGCGCATCGCACGCCGTGTCGAAATCCGCGGCGAACGCATCGATCGCATGCTCCTCGAGCTTCAGCCCCGCCGCCATGGCGTGGCCGCCGAACCCAAGCAGATGCGCGCTGCATGACTCGAGCACCTGGTGCAGCTCCACGCCCTCGACGCTGCGGCCCGAGCCCTTGAAGATGCCTTGGTTGCGCGTGAGCAGGATCGTCGGACACGCGAAGCGCTCGACCAGCTTCGAGCACACGATCCCCACGACGCCGAGGTTCCAGCCGCCTTCCTCGCGGAGGTCGGCCAGCACGATGCCGCGCGGCACGCGGTCCTTGAAACGCTCGGCCTTCGACACCATCGCCATCGCCTCGTCGAAGATGCGCGCGTCCTGCTCGCGGCGCTTGCGGTTGAGGTCGGCGAACAGCGCCGCAAGCTCGCGCGCGCGGCGGCGGTCGGCGGTGGTGAACGCCTCGGCCGCGTCCTCGGCGTGGCCCATGCGTCCGCACGCGTTGATGAGCGGCGCGAAGCGGAACGCGATGTCGGTCGACGACGCGGGGGCCGCGAGCCGCACCTCGTCGAGCAGCGCGTCGACTCCCGCGATGCCCGTCTCGCGCAGGCCGCGCAGCCCGACGGCCACGATCACGCGGTTTTCGTCGCGAAGCGGCACGACATCGGCCACCGTGCCGATCGCGGCCAGCGGCAGCAGCGAGAACAGCCGCGCGCGCAGCGCCGCGGGAAGCGGCGGCCGCTTGTCGTCGGCCGAGCGGCCCTCTCCCTCGATGCCGCTCCACTCCGAAGCCGTCATCCACGCGAGCTTCCACGCCACGCCCGCGCCGCACAGGTCGCCGAAGCGCTGCTCCGACGGCGTGAGCCGCGGATGGACGACCGCGTTCGCATCGGGAATCGCCCCGTCGCCGCGCGGCTCATGGTGGTCGCTCACCACGATGTCCATGCCGAGCCCGCGCGCGAGCGCGACCTCGTCGGGCGAGGCGAGCCCGCAGTCGACCGTGACGATGCAGCCCACGCCCTCTCCGTGGAGGCGGCGGATGGCCTCGGCGTTCAGGCCGTAGCCCTCCTCGATGCGGTGCGGGATGTAGGTTCGCAGCCGCGCGGCGGGCTCGATCGCGCGCAGCATGTGGAAGAGGATGGCGGTCGCCATCACTCCGTCGACATCGTAGTCGCCGTAGATCGCGATCAACTTGCCCGCGCGCAGCGCCGAACAGATGGTGCGCGCCGCCTCGCGCATGCCGTGCATGGCCGCGGGGTGCTGGAGCTGCGCGAGCGAGGGGCTGCAGAACCGCTCCTGCGCCGCCGCGTCGATTCCCCGCGCGCGCAGCAGGCGCTCGAACAGCCCCCCGCCCTCCTCGGCGGCAGGTCGGCCGCCGACCTGTCCCAGTTGCGCTGCGGAAACTCCATGCGCGCGAGTGTATCGGTCGCGCCCGCGCAGCCCCACCTGCCGCGCGATGGCCCCTCGTTTTTGCACAATTCCGCCCGCCCTCAACCCCGTGCCCGCAGCGTCCGATCTACCCTCCGCGCCGCGCGGGCCAACGGCCTCGCGGGACGGAGGCGACCATGTCGAACGCGCAGACCCGACGATACAAGACCGTGCTTCTCTTCGGCGCTCCCGGCGCCGGCAAGGGCACGCAGGGCAAGATCCTGGGCAAGGTCCCGGGCTTCTACCACCTCGCGTGCGGCGATGTGTTCCGCTCGCTCGACATGGCGTCGGACCTCGGCCGCAAGTTCATGGAGTACAGCTCGCGCGGCGAGCTCGTTCCCGACGAGCTCACCATCGAGATGTGGCGCCAGAACATGCACGCGCAGACGGTGCTCTCGATCTACAAGCCGAACGTCGACCTCCTCGTCCTCGACGGCATTCCGCGCAACGTGAACCAGGCGAAGCACCTCGAGCAGTACCTCGAGGTCCTCACCGTGCTGCATCTCGTCTGCCCCGACATCGAGCAGATGGTGACGCGCATGCGCCGCCGCGCGCTCAAGGAGAACCGCATCGACGATGCGGACGAGAAGGTCATCCGCAAGCGCTTCGAGGTCTACGAGCACGAGACGCGGCCGGTCCTCGACTTCTATCCGAGGTCGATCGTCCGCGAGGTGAACGCGATGGGCTCGCCCGCCGAGATCCTGCAGCACATCCTCGAGGTCGTGGTGCCGATCCAGAACGAGCACTTCCGCAATCCGCTCGCCTGAGCGGGCCTGCCGGGACGCCGCTACTCCTCCTCCATCGCCCCGCGCAGCTCGGT
>JBJTOV010000031.1:0-2610 GCA_046074745.1 Planctomycetota bacterium
GTCGCGCTGTAGAAGAGCGCCCCGAGCGGCTCGACCGCGGGTAGCGTGCGGTCGAACATCACATCGAAGTAGAGGTGGCGGACCGGGAAGGGGATCTGCGAACTGAGCTCGCCTGTCCGGTGGCCTGGGGTTGCGTGGAAGGGGCCGACCGCCTCGAGCAGTTCCGCAAAGGTGAGCGTCAGCATGCGCGAGGGGTGTGCGTCGGGGTCGGCGAGCACGAGCGTGCCCGTCGGGGTTGTCTTCGCCTCGACGATGCCCGGGCCAAGATCCGGCGTGCTCGCCGCGGTGACCAGCGACGGAATCGGATTCCGCTGGATGAGGTCGATCGCCGACCAGTCGCCCGCCTCGCGGCTCGGATCCACCGAGACTCCGCGATGGACAAGCCGCGGTCCGAGCCAACGCAGCGTGCGGAACCCGGCCGTCATGTCGAGCGACGCGAGGGTGACGAGCGATGGGTCGTGCTTCGAGCGCGTGACGAACCAGCTGACGACGATCGCATCGGCCATCTCGCCGCGCAGCGCCGCCCCAGACTCGAAGTAGAGCTTCTGGGCCTTCGCGAGCTGGCGTTCCTGCGCCTCGGAGTCGCGGCCCGACGCGGCCATCGCCGAAAGCTGCAGCGGCGACACATTGAGGCTGGCGATGATCCCGTGAAGGTCGGCGATGGCGCGCTCGAGCGCCGCGATGGTCGACGCGTGCGCGCCCGCGACTTTCAGGCTCTCGATGAGCGTGTTCGCGCCGCGTCCGCCCGGTATGGCAGACAGGATGTCGGCGGCGTCGGTGCCCGAGGCGATTCGCATGGCCTGCGAACCGAGCATCTTGTCGATGCCGAGCCTTCGGGCGATGCTTCTCGCGCCGCGTTCGCCGACCACGACCTCGGTCAGCGCCAGGTTGAGGCAGCGTTGCAGCGCCGCTGCGGCGCGCGCGATGTCGCGGTGCTTCTCGTCAAAGGCGGGGGTCGCTCGAGGGGGCTGGGGCATCGGTTGGTCGGTGATGAGAGCGCCCCGAGTGGGGACCCGCTTGATGTAACCGAGGAAGGGTTTCCCGTGCAGACCGAGCGATCGAAATCGCCCCGGCCTGTCTAGAAAGACACCTTGCCGGGCCCGGAGGCGGGGCACTGGCCCCGCCGCGAGAGTCTCGGCACTGCGCGAGGGCCTCAGGGTGTCGGTGTGCTCAGGTGTCTGCTCATACGGCCGCGGTTTGCAATCCATCGACGGCACGGCACCTTGCAGCGTCCGCGGTTGTCCGCCGCGGGGTTCCCTCGCCTCCCTTCCCTCAGGGTTACACATGAAGATTCTCGCTTCCACCGTCGCCGTATTGGCGTTCGTCGCATCGTCAGCACAAGCGAACCTGCTTGTGGCTAGCTCATTTACCCGCGTTCAGAACGCAAGTGGTCTCACCAACGGTTATCTCGGTGCCTACCTGCAAGCAGCCATCCCCCCCAATGATCCTGGCTACTCCGTCACGAATGCCTCGGCCACCCCGTGGCAACTGGACTACGTGCCATCGGGCGCTTATCGCAACCTCGTTTGTTTCTTGGGCGAAGAATTTGGCTCGACACAGGTGACCTACACCGAGTCACAGGTCGACTCGTTCATGGGTCCACGCACCAACGGGACCTGGTCGGCAAACCTCGGGTCCGGCGCCTTCTCGTTCGACACGACATCGGTCTACCAGACCGCCTCGCAGCGCAACTACCTGACGCTGACTGCGGCGTCGGTGGCCCTGTGGAACAACATCGCCGCGACCAACGCGACAGGCTCCTTCACCTTCGAGCTCACCCAGTCGGCAGGGTCGCTTGGGTTGTCCGGAGGAATAGGGCTAGCCTACATTCAAGTTGGTAGCAACTTCATGTTCGCCACGTTCAACGCGAACAGCACGTCCTTCACGATGAACATCACGGAGGCCGTAGGCCAGAACCCATGGCTCTACCTCGAAGCGCGAACTGCAGGAACGATGTTGAACTCGCAGTACAACGTCAGGTACGAAACCGAATCTGTCACCGCCATCAGTGGTGCCATCCCCGCACCGGGCGCGATCGCGCTGCTGGGCCTTGCTGGCCTCGCAGGTCGCCGTCGCCGCTGAGTGCGTGGTGCGCAGTCAGCGCCGGGCGGGTGAGTCTGGTTCCCGACATCACAAGGAGCGAACATCGCAGGGCGCGGGCCACACGGTCCGCGCCCTGTCTCCGCATGCCGCGTCGCGGCGGCGAAGGGGCCTCTCGCGGTTCTTTCCTGCCGACTCACGGGCACGCCCTGCATCAAGCCGGGCGGCCGGAGGTGGTAGATGCGTGTGCCATGAACTCCATCCGAACCCGCGCAACGCTCCGCTCCGCCCCGACGACACTCTCATCACTGACCCTCGCGAGCACGGTCCTGCTCCATGCCGCTGGCTGCCGGTCCACGCAGCCAAGCTCCGCCGACGACATGGAGGCGGCGATGGAGAAGATGATGGCCGCGGCGAACCCGGGCCCCGAGCACGCTTGGCTGCTCAAGGATGTCGGCGGCTGGAAGGGCATCTCGAAGCGCTGACCGGGGATCGGCGCGATACTTCCGTCATGAGCACCACGCACCCGCAACAACCGACATGGGACGCCGTCGACCGCGCGCTCGAGCA
>JBJTOV010000032.1:0-10262 GCA_046074745.1 Planctomycetota bacterium
GTCCACGCGACGGCCAGCGCCCACAGCGCCGCGGTGTAGTGCGCCGACAGCGAGAACCCCGCGTCCGACAGCCCGAACACATCGGTGCCGTGGTTCGGCGGAAGCTGCGAGTAGATCTCGACGCGCAGGTCGGGCAGGCCCTCGGCCGCGCGGCCATCGGCGCGCTCCACCGACTGCGCGAGGTCGAAGGTTCCCTCGACCGCGCCGATGTACTCGATGCGGTAGCGGCCCTCGCGCACGGCGTTCACGCGCACGAGGACGGGTGCGGCCGCGTCGCGCACGGCCTTCGCGCGCAGCGGCGCGGCCGACTCGACCTCGATCGCGCCCGTGGTTCCGCGCGCGGTGCGCGGCGGCTCGGCATGCGCGGCGGCGCAGGCGAGCAGCGCGCAGGCGATGGGGGCGGCGCGGCGCATCATCCGCGCCCCCGCGTCAGGAACCCGCGCGACGCCAGGAAGTGCCGCAGCGGCGGCACGAACGGCTCGTCGGTCGAGAGCCGCAGGTAGTCGGCGCCCGTGCGCAGCACCTCGTCGCGCCGCGCCTCGGGGTCGGCGAACCGCGTGCGCGGCGTGCCGAGGAACGCGCGCCCCGTCTCGGCCTCGCGCGCGCGGAAGAAGCCCGCGCGCAGCGGCCGCGCCTCGGTCGGGTCGACGAGGTGGATCACCGACACATCGTGCCGCTGCGCCGCCGTCGTGATCGCGCCGACCGCGCCCTGGTCGTGCAGGTCGCTCAGCACCACGAACAGGCTGGCGCGCGTGGCGCGCGCCGCGGCCTCGCGCAGGCGCGTCGCGAGCGAAGTGCCCTCGTCGAAGCGGTGCGCGCGCAGCGGCTCGAGCGCGCGCCAGAGGTCGGTGCGCGACAGGCTCGCCTCGGCGGGCACGCTGCGCTCGCCCGCGCCCACCACCGCCACGGGGCACATCCTGCGCAGCGCCACCAGCCCGAGCGCCGACGCGATCCACACCGCAAGGTCGAGCTTGCTGCGCGCGGTCGAGCGCACGGCCATCGACGCGCTCGTGTCGACGAAGAGATGCGCCGACACGCGCTTGAGCGCCTCGTACTCGCGCACGAACGCGCGCCCCGTGCGCGCGGTCAGCCGCCAGTTCAGGAGCCGCACCGAGTCGCCCGGGATGTACGGCCGCGAGCTCGCGTACTCGAGCCCGCTGCCGACCAGCCTCGACGCATCGCTTCCGAACGCCAGGTCGTCGGCCAGCCGCCTGATCACGATGTCGAAGTCGCCCCGCGCCAGCGACTCGGGCGCGGGAAGATCGAGATCGGTGCTGGATGGCGCGGCGTTCACGGTGGGTCAGGCCATGTTGGACAGGAGCTCGCGCAGAACGCCCTGCGCGGTGCGGCCCTGCGCGAGCGCCTCGTAGGAGAGCCGCATGCGGTGCAGCATCACATCGTCGGCGAGCGCGAAGATGTCCTCGGGAATCACATAGTTCCGGCCGTGCACGAACGCCCGCGCCCGCGACGCGTGCACCAGCGACAGCGCCGCGCGAGGGCTGCAGCCGAGCTCGATGTCCTTGTGGCGCCGCGTCAGGTTGACGAGCTCCACCACATCGCGCACGAACACATCGCTCACATGCACCTCCTGCACCGCGGCCATCGCCGAGGTCAGGTCGCCCACATGCATGCGGTGCGAGCCGTCGATCGCGTCGAAGGCCGACATCGGCACCGCGCCGTCGCCCTGGCGCCGCAGCTTCAGCGCAAGGCTGCGCCGCACCACCTCGGCCTCGTCGGCGGGGGCGGGGTACGACAGCCTGTGGCGCAGCATGAAGCGGTCGAGCTGCGCCTCGGGGAGCTCGAAGGTGCCCGCCTGCTCGACGGGGTTCTGCGTGGCGATCACGAGGAACGGCGCGGGCAGGTCGTGCGTGGTGTCGCCGATCGACACGCGGCGCTCCTGCATCGCCTCGAGCAGCGCCGACTGCACCTTGGGGCTCGCGCGGTTGATCTCGTCGGCGAGCAGCAGGTTCGTGAAGATCGGGCCCTTGTGGATGCGGAACTCGCCCGTCTTCTGCTCGAGGATCTCGCTGCCCACGATGTCGCTCGGCAGGAGGTCGATGGTGAACTGGACGCGCGCGAACCGCAGGTCGATCGCCTTCGCGACCGACTGGACGAGCAGCGTCTTCGCGATGCCGGGCACGCCCTCGAGCAGCAGGTGGCCGCCGGTCAGGAGCGCGATCAGCACGCGCTCGACCACGGCGTCCTGGCCGACCACGGTGCGTGCGACCTGCGTGCGCACATGGTCGACGAACGGAGAGCGCGCGACGGCGGGGGTGTGGGTTGCAGTCGACATGTCAGCGCGCCTCCTCGGCCAGCAGCGACTCGATGATCGCCTTGCACTTGTCGGGCTTCACGCCGCCCGCGCGCACCTTGCCCGAGCGGTCGACGAGGGCGGTGGCCGGCATGTAGCGCGCGCCGAACGCGCGCGCGGTCACGCCGCGCGCCTCGGCCGACGCGCCGCCCGGGCCTCTCGCGTCGCCGGTCGCGGGCTCGGCCTCGCGGTCGGCCGCGAGCGCCGCCTGCGACTTCAGCTCGTCGAGCGCCTTGCGGACCTTCGCGAGGTCGCTCTTCGCCTCGCACACCACGATGAACACCACGCCCTGGGAGGCGAAGTCCTTCTCGAGCTTCACGAAGTCGGCGAGCTGGCGCATCGACATCGCGCCGCCCGCCGCGGTGAAGTGCACCGCGGCCACCGAGCCCTTCAGCGCCTCGGGCGCCACGGGCGCGCCCGACCACTCGCGCGCGGTGATCGGCGGCATCGGCTGGCCCTCGAGCGCCTTCAGCGAGGCAGGGCGCTTGCGGCCGCCCACGAAGGTGTCGGCGGGCAGGCCGCCCGCGTCAGCGTCGCTGCCCGCGGGCGCGGCCTCCTTCAGCAGCATCTCGACCACCTTGGCGACATTCGACGGAATCAGCCCAGCGGCGCGCACCACGCCCTCGCGGTCGATCACCACATAGGTCGGCCAGAACTGCAGCGCGTAGTTCTTCGTGCTCGCGCCGCCCTTGTCCTTGGCCACGGGGTAGTTGATCTTCTTGTCCTTCACCACCTGCGCGGCACGGTCGAAGCCCGCGTTCGCGTCGTGCACGCCGATGAACACGAGGCCGTCGTCCCTGTGCTTCTCGACCATCTCGACATTCTCGGGAATCGCGGCCATGCACGGCCCGCACCAGGTGGCCCAGAAGTCGATCACCACCACCTTGCCGCGCTGGTCGGCCAGCTTCGTCTCCGAGCCGATCCACGACTCGAGCTCGAGCGCGGGCGCAGGCTTGCCCTCGAGCGCCTTCAGGCCCGCGGGTCGGTTCGCCCCGTCGAAGAACCAGTCGTCGGGAATCGCGGGCGGCGCCGCGTTCGCCGCCCGCAGCGCAAGCATGGGCAGCAGGAGCGACAGGAGGATCGGCAGCAGTCGAGGCAGCCGGACGGCGACACCAGAGGCGTTCTGACGCATGGCGCGAGTGTACCTGCGGCGCGCGGCCGGCACGCCCGCAGGCGCGGTGCGGGCGCCTGTTTCACGACCGATTTCCCCGATCAGCGCGCGCCTGCAGGCTGCATGGCGGCGCGTGCATGCTGGCCGAGCAGCGTCATCGCCTCCTCGGCCGCGACGGCGGCCACGCGCGCGATGCGGTCGTGCGGCGACGCGGTGCCGAACTCGAAGGTGATGCCCGGCGCGGCGTAGGTCTCGAACGCCCAGCGCTTGAAGGTGCGCTGGTCGATGTTGCTGGTGGCGCTCGACTCGAGCAGGTAGTCCGGAACCCGCGCCAGGATCGCGGCGATCCAGCGCGGCGCGAAGTCCGCAGGCTCGAGCCGCGCGTCGTCGGGCGGCACATACAGGATGTCCTTCGCGGTGGCGTGGAAGTCGAGAAGCAGCGAGATCCGCACGCCCTCGCGCGCGGCGAGCGCGCCGATCCGGTCGCGCACCGCGCGGGTCTCGGGCTCGGTGAACGCGTGCCAGTCGCGGTTCGCGTCGACGGCGCCAAGCGTGCTCCGCCACTGCCCCTCGTGCACCCCGTCCGGGTTGACGAGCGGCACGCACAGCACGCGATGGCTGGCGCGGAACGCGCGCGCGGGCTCGCTGTCGGCAAGCAGCGCGTCGACGAACGCGTGCAGCCCGAGCGAGCCCGTCACCTCGGGCGGGTGCTGGCGGCCGATCACGACGATCGCGTGGCGCGCGTCGGCCGCGCCGAACTCGAACGCCCGCACGGGCCGGCCCGCGGCGGAGCGGCCGATCTCCTCGACCGCCACGCCCGCGCGCTGCGCCGCGCGGTCGGTCCACGCCTCGATCTCGGCCACGCCCACCATCGCCGCGCTCGCGATCCACACGGGCTCGAGGCCCACGCGCGCGCGCAGCACGATCTCGCCGCCGTGCTCCCCACGGTCCACATCGCTGTCCACATCGCGCTCCACATCGCGCGACTCCATGCGCGCCCACGCACGGCCATCGCGGCTGATCCACGGCCACGGCCGCGATCGGCTGCTCGTCACCGCGATGCGGAAGGTCGCGTCCGTCTCGCGGTCGGCCTGCACTCGGAACGCAAACCACGGGCTCGGGTTGATCGGAGTGTTCTCAGGCGAGCACACGATGCGGTACTCGCGCGGCGCCACGCGCACGCAGCCGTTCACGCGCGCGCCGCCGAAGGCGTTGTCGATGCGCACGGTCGCGCCCGCATCGTGCTCGTCGAAGCTCCACCGCGCGCGCGGCTGAAGCTCCGCCTTGAAGCCGCCCATGAACGCAAGCGTCGCGCGCACGGGCGCGTGGTCGCTCGGCCAGCGGCCGCCCGGACGGCGCGTGTCGACCGCCGCGTCCGACACCGTCAGCCCCGCCGAGAAGAAGATGTGGTCGATGCGCTCGCGGCCGAGGCCGTCGCCCCAGCCGCTGAAGGTGCCTTGCTCGGGCGCCTCGGGGTTCGCCGTGCGCCACGCGTCGCGTAGCGCCGCCACGGGTTCGCGGAGCAGCGTCGACACGGGCGCGCTGCCTGGCCCCGTGTTCAGGTCGCCGAGCACCACCACGGGGTCGGGCCACGCGCGCCCGCCGATCAGCCGTAGCAGCAGGCGCGCCGACTCGAGCCGCGCCTCGGGGCCCTTGTGGTCGAAGTGCGTGTTGAACACATAGATCCCGCGTCCCGTCGCGCGCTCGGTGAACCGCGCGTAGGTCGCGATGCGCGGCAGCGCCGCGTCCCACGCGCGCGAGCCCGCCGTGCGCGGCGCGTCGGAAAGCCACACCGTTCCGTGGTCCTCGGGGTCGAGCGCCCAGCGCGCGGTTCGGTAGAGGATCGGGCACGCCTCGCCGCGCGCGGGGTCCTGCTCGCGCGTCCGCGACAGCACGCCGTACGCGGGCAGCGCCGCCGAGATCTCGGCGACCTGCGCGGGAAGCGCCTCCTGCAGCCCCCAGAAATCGCCTTCCTTCAGCACATCGAGCACCAGCGGCGCGCGATGGCGCCACGCGTTCGGCCCATCGCCATCGTTCGCGTAGCGGATGTTGAAGGTGCCTACGGCGAACGCGTCGCCCGCGTGCGCGGGGGCCACGCTCGCCCAGCATGCGAGCAGCAGCAGGGCGCGCAGCAACGCGGTGCGGACGGCGTTGGGTCGATCGCGTCGCATGGATCTGAGCGCGCCTGCTGCGGGAAGCAATCCGCGGTCGGTCATACCTCGCGGCGCTTGACGCGCGCACGCGTCACTTCGGGCTTACGGGAGGCGGTCCGCCCTGACGCAGCGGCTTCAGCGCGGATCGGATGCCCTCGAGCGCATCGGTGTCGATCGCACCGTCGAGCTCGACGGCAGGTCCCGCATCAGTAGGCAGCGCATCGCGGAAAAAGCGGCCGTACCGCGGCATCTGGCCGCGGGTCAACGCCATGTCGCGCAGGCCGATGACGCGCACCAGCACATCGGCGTAGTCGTCGAGCGCGGGCGCGGGGCTCGAAGAGCCCAACTCCACGGGCGCGAGCATGTCGTCGACCTTGATGCCGGCCATGCCGCTGGCGACCGTGTTCGAGGGGGCCAGGACGCGGAACGCAGCCTCGCCGCCCGGCGCCGTCGCCGAGCGCCTGATAGCCGACTTCGGCGCACCGATGTCCCGCTGGAGCTTGGCTGCGGCCGCTGCGGCTCCCTTGCCCCCCACCCGAGGCCGCACCGCGGAGCGATTGGCATCCTCGGGCGCCGAGGGGCCCGTGCGCGAGAGCGAGATGAGCGCCGAGTCGTACACCGAGACATCGACCGATACCGGCCAGCCGACCGGTCCGTCGTCGCTTCGCACGAACTTGCCTTCGATCGTCTCTCCCGCGCCGAACCTGCCCTTGGCCAGTTCCACGAAGCCTCCGCGAATCGCGACGCGGATCGCGGGACCGATCCACACCGATGCCGAGCCGCGCGGTCGGCCCGCGACGCCCACGAGATCTGCCGAGATGCTCACGCTCGAATAGGCCGTCGCGCGGTCCGTGGGCACCGTCACCAGCGCGTCGCGCTCGCCAGCGGGGATCGTGACCTCGGACGGCGGCTTCACAAGCGCGCTGCTCGAGCGAAGCGCAAGCACCTGCCCGCCGACAGGCGCGGGAGTCGCGAGCCTGATGGCCAGCGTGCACGCATCGCCTCCGCGCACGCGCATCTCCACCACCTCGAGGGTCGGCGGGGGCGCCGGCAGCACCTTGAACATCGAGTTCGACCGCGTGCCGTCGGGCAGCGTCACGCGCACGCCCGCATCAACGCCCGCCGTCGCCTGCGACGCTGGAATCGAAAGCGGCATCGTGACCGACGCCTGCCCCGCGGGCACCGTGACCGAAGTGGGCAGCGCGCCTGCGGGCAGGCCTGTCGTCATCAGTTCGAAGGACACCGCTTCACGCACGGTGCCCGTCATCGAAAGCCGAAGCGTGTAGAGCCTGCCGCGCTGGACGCTCCGATCGAGCGACGCGAATCCCTCGCCCTCTCGCCCGATGGCGAGGCCGTCGAACTTCGCGGGAACGATGTCGATCTGATCGGTCCACTCCGAATTCCAAGGTATCGGCCCGCCGAGCCTGAGCTTGATCGGCACCGACTGCGCCCGGGTCACGCCCGCACGCACCTCGAAGGGCACCTCGGCGATGATCCTGCCCTCGGTGAGCACGAAGTCCGGCATGGTGATGGGGGAGTTCGCTCCTTGGCCGACGAGCTCGACGGTGGTGCCCACCGTCTCGGGATCGGCGTTGAACTCGACGAGCATGGTGTTCCGGCCTGGCGGGCATGGATACTGCCCCACGGGCGCGCGGTACACATTCACGATCGACAGCCGCTCGTGCACCGAGATCTGCGCGATCGGCGTGAGCCCTGACCGAGGCGCGCCCGGCCGAACGGCTCCGAGCGACGCGAACAGTCCGATGGCGTTGCCGCCGCGCGTAAGTTCTTCCGTGGAGACGGTGAAAGGCGCAGTCTGCTCGCCTGCAGGAATCGTCACCTCGGTGACGGGAGAGGTGTTGGCGCCGTAGCCCGGCTGCGGGAAGGTCCCCGACGCCGCGACGATGGTGACCTTCGCGCCGCCGATCGGCGCGGGCCGGTCGATCGAAACGCTGGTCTTGAGCGCGGCGCCCGAGAGCTTGCTGTAGCGAAACGGCCGGTCGGGCGCAGAGCCGTACACGGTCGCCACCGATGCGAAAGGCACCACGCGGAAGTTCAGCTTCAGCGTCTTCCCTCCGAGGCTCGCGGTGAGCTCGACGGGCGTCGGCTGCGTCACCGTCGCGGGCCTCACCACGAAGCGGGCGGGGCTTGCGTCGTCGCCCGCCTGCACGCGGACCTTCGCAGGCATGGGGAACACCTGCGGGTTGCTCGTGGTGAGCACGATCTCCTGCACGGCGGGGGTGATCGGCGCATTCGCGCGGATCTGGCGGTCCAGCCGGATCGCGATCTCAAGGCTCTCTCCGCTTCCGACATCGGGAACGGTGCCGAACGCGTCGGGCGCGCGCATGCCGTGGAACTCGAAGCGCGAAAGGCTGAGTTCGCTCGCGGCGGCGGAGGATTCGGCCGCCCGTGGCTGGAGCGGCGCGGCGCTGGCACGCCCCGTCCCGCCGAGCACTGCGGCGACAAGTCCTGCGGCGACCAGACCCAGGATCCAACGAGCGGGCTGCTTCATGATGTATGTCTCGCTGCGAGCCGTCGCGAACGACGGGTTGATGGGCGCGTTGCGCGGCGCAGCGCCCGAAGGCGATTGGAAGTCCGCGTTTCGCCGACTCGAATCGGGGTGACAGGATTTGAACCTGCGGCCTCTTGCTCCCGAAGCAAGCGCTCTAGCCAAGCTGAGCTACACCCCGTCACGGGCAGGGCCCGATCAGGACCGACGAGGATAGCACGGCGGCGATGCGGTCGCAACCAATGCGTGGGCCGTGATTTGCGTCGACAAGCACGAAACGCGCCGCGAAACTCCTCGACGAAAATCTCGTTTCGTTCGACGAATCCGAACCTAGGCGTTGCGTCGAACCCTCAGTTGGTCGGCTGCTTTGATTTTGTCGAGAAGCCGCCGACCCCCTTGTCAAGATGTGCTGGATCGCCCAATAATGGTGTCTCGTCCCATTTCGAGACACTCCGGAGGAACTCATATGAAGAAGTCTGCATGCATCCTGTTTGGTGCGGTCGCGCTGACCGCAATCGTCGCTGACGCAACCATGGGCGGCACCGCGCCGCTCGCCGCATCGGGAACCAAGCGCCGCGTGAGCGCGACGGTCAGCACGACCACCGCGATCGTGAGCGAGCCCGTCGTCGAGGCCAAGATCCCCGAGACGAATGTGTGGGAGCCCGCCCCGCTCGATACGGGCGCGACCGCCGTCCGCAAGGGCGTCGAGGAGCCGTACCGTCCGACGATCGCCGCCGCGACCTCGATGCTCTTCGACTGCAACAACAACGGCCAGCTCGACACCGTCGAGATCGCCAACGGCGCCCCCGACACCGATTCCGACGCCGTGCTCGACTCGTGCGAGTACGCCATCGGCGACCTCAACCTGAACGGCATCATCGACCAGCAGGATCTCAGCATCCTTCTCGGCTGGTGGGGCATTCCGAACCCGCAGTTCGGCGACCTCAACAACGATGGCGCCGTGAACGCGCTCGACCTCGGCATCATCCTCGGCCGCTTTGGCGTCGTGGTGTACTGAGCCTCGGAGCGAATCGCGCAGATCACCGCGGGGCCGGCCACGCGCCGGCCCCGCGGTTCTTTTGGGTTTCGTTCAGGCCTCGCGCCTCGTCCCGCGGGCGCCCGCGCATCGGGTCTACTGCGCCGATGCGACAGGCGATCCTCTCCACGTTGCTTGCGGCGGCGTGCGCGTTCATGCCGCGCCTCGAGGCGCATGGCGCGCAGGTCGCCGCCTCCTCGCAGGACGCGGACACAGCCCCCGTCGACGCGATGGCCGAATTGCGCGCACGCGCCGAGTCGGGCGACCCCTCGTCGATGCACCGCTACGCGATCGCCTGCGCGAAGGGGCACGCGGGCGAAGCGTCGCGCGCCGCTGCGACCGCGTGGTACCGCAAGGCCGCCGAAGCGGGCTACCCGCCGTCGATGGTGGCGCTCGGCGCGCGCATGGCGCGCGGCGACGGCGTCGCGAAGGACGAGGCGGCGGCCGCTGTGTGGTATCGCAAGGCCGCCGACGCAGGCGACGCGGTGGGCATGTTCATGCTTGCGGGCGCGTGCGCACGCGGTGCCGGCGTGGCGCGCGACGATGCCGAGGCGGTGCGCTGGTACGCACGCGCCGCCGCGAAGAACGACGCGCGGTCGCTCGCCAGCCTCGGCACGATGCATCTGCTTGGCCGCGGCACGCCCGCCGATCCGCAGAAGGCCGTCGAGTGCTATCGCAAGGCGGCGGCGCTCGGCGACGCGCGGGCGATGTCGAATCTTGGCCTCCTGTATCTCGAGGGGCGCGGCGTCCAGAAGGACGAGCGCGTCGCGACCGACTGGTTCGGCAAGGCTGCGGCGGGCGGCGACGAGGCGGCGCTCCACAAGCTGGCCGAGCTGCACGCGGCGCGTGAAGGCGATGCGGCGCAGCGCGAGGCGCTGTTCTGGGCGATGCTCGCCGCCGAGCGCTGCACGGGCCGCATGCAGGACGACGCGCGCTCCATTCGCGCGTCGTGCGAGGCGAAGCTCTCCGACGACGCGCGCCGCGAGGTCGAGGCGCGCGTGCGCGCGTGGTCGCCCGCGGGCGCCACGCCTGACATCGCCGCGCCTGACACCAACTGATCGCCCGGCGCCGCGCTCGTCCGCGCCGCGTGGCGGCCTTTGCTACGCTCGATTCATGCGCCGCTTGCACTGGTCTGCGTTCGC
>JBJTOV010000033.1:0-8149 GCA_046074745.1 Planctomycetota bacterium
GCGACCTTCCGCCCGCGGGCGGGCATGTGCGAATCTACTCTCGGAACGAGCGGCATCGAAGCGGGTCAGCGGGTCTTTCCGCGGATTCGTGCGGACCGGACGCCCCCCTGTCTGGCGAATTGCGGAGATGATGGGACCATGCCCGCCTTGCGTCCGTCGTTGCCGCCGTCGTTGCGCGCGGTCGCCGTGCTGCTGATCGCCGTCGCGGCGCTCGTAAGCGGCGCGGCCGCGCAGTCGAACGCCGCCGTGGAGTACGAGCGTCTCGCGGGCCTGCTCGCGGAAATCGAGGACGGCCCCGACGCGCTGCTCGACCACGCCGAAGGCGACTCGCTCGAGGTGTACCTCGAGGGCGGAGCGGCCGATGCGCGCGTCGAGGCGTGGCTCGCCCGCACGCGGCCGATCGCGCCCGACATCCTGCGCGCCACCGACATGCCCTACGCGCGGCCGCTCGATCTGAGCGCTGGGTTCGAGCTGACGCTGCCGCATCTCTCGCAGCAACGCAGCGTGTTCCGGGCGCTGCGCGTCCTCATGGCCGATGCGCGGCAAAGCGACCCCGCCATGTTCGTCAGGCTCCTGCGCGCGCAGTCGACGCTCGGCGCCCGATGCGCCGAAGACGGCCTGCTCGTCTCGTCGCTCGTCGCGATGTCGGCGGGCACGATGGCACGCGACGATCTCGCGGGCATGGTGGACCGCGGCGAGATCGGCGCGGAACTCGCGCGCGGAGCGCTCGACGCGTCGGCGGCCATCGCGGGTCGCGGCGCGCTGAGGATCGATCAGGCGTTCGCCACCGAACGCGCGGCGCTCGAGGGAGAGGTCGCCAAGCTCGGTGCGCTCGACAAGGAGGCGCGGCAGTCGAGGCTGGTCGCGCTCGGCGTGCTGATCGGCGACGACGAGGCGCCTGCGTACCTCGACGACGATGCGATCGCGGGGTTTCCCGCGCAGTCGGAGGCGTTCTTCGCGATGGCGCGCCGCGCAGCCGACGCGCCGAACGCCGAGGAGTGCCGGAAGGCGATGCGGGCGCTCGACGAGTCGCTCGCCGCAGGCGAGTTCGGCGATCTGCTGCGCGACCTCGCACCCGCGCTTGACCGCGTTCTCGACCGCGCGTGGAAGTACGACGAATCATGGTCCCTGCTGCGCGCCGACCTGATGGCGCTGGCAAGCGGCGCGAAGCAGCCCGCGGACTTCATGAACGCCGCGGCCCACTACATGCGCGCCGCCGCGACGGCCGAGCAGATCGGCCGCGGCGAGCAGGACGAGATCGACGCGGTGCGGCGCGCGGGCGGCGCGCTGCCCGAGGAGCTTCGCGCGCAGGTCCGCGCGCTCCTCGTGAGACTCGAGCCGCATGTCACGGCCGAGCTCCTCGCAGGCTCGCGCTGCGGGCGACTGCGGTTCTCCGAGACGCTGCTCGATCGCCACGGCGATGCGGTGGGCAGCCTGGTCGATGCGACGCAGCCCGGCATCTCGGGCGCGGTGCGCGTGGCGCTCGCGGCGGCGAGGCAGCCCGAGCTTCTCCCGTCGGGCATCAATCCGAAGCCCGTCGCGAGCGCGCAGGAGATCGCGGTGGCCGCGGTGCGGGTCGCCGCGCACTACGGCTCGACCGCGCGCATCGGCCACGCGGTCGCGGCGCGCCACATGCTTCGCGACGCGGCCGAACTGCTCGAGGAACTCGACCGCGACGGCCGCATCGACGCGCAAGGTCGCGCCGCGCTCGCCGACGCGCTCGCACGCCTCGACCCCGCCGATCCGACCGGAGTGCACCGCGCGCTCGTTCGCGCGCGAAGCGGCCTTGCCACGAAACCCCTGGTCTCCGAGATCCGCGAGGGCGAGAGCCCGTTCTCGGGCAGCCTGGTGCTGCTCGGCGATTCGGAGACCGTTGGCCGCCTCACGCCGCGAGAGACGCTCTTCCTCGCGACGGCGGTCGTGCTTCCTCCGCGCGCCGTGCATGCCGCGGACTGCGGATCGCCCGAGCAGGGCGCGCTCCTCGACATGCGCGGCTGGTTCGACCAGTCCGCGATCGCAAGCACGCTGCCGTCGAATGCACAGCTCAGGCGCCGCGCGCGGTTCGAGGTGGAGCGGCGCGAAATGGAGCGCGGCGGCGCGCAGGCGACCGACCGCGCCGACAAGATTCCCATGCTCGCGGGTACTCCGCTGCAGGGCCTCGATGTGAAGCCTGCGTTCGATCACGAGCGCCTCGCCAGCGAGGCCGCCGCCGAGATCGCGCGACTGCGCGCGGTGGCCGAACGGCGCTGAAGGCCGCGACGCGCGCTCAGTCAGGCCGCGATGCCGATCCATCCGCCGAGCAGGCTTGCGAGCCCGAGGAACGCGAAGAAGCTCATCGAGTCGGTGACCATCGTGAGGAAGATGGTGGACGCCGTCGCAGGATCGGCGCCGAAGCGCCGCACCACGAGCGGCAGGCTCGAGCCCACCAGCGTGCCGACCGCGAGCGCCGCCGTCATCGCGATGCCGACGACGATGCCAAGGCGCCACATCTCGGTGCCCGGATTCGCGAAGCTCTGCAGGACGCCCACCACGGTTCCGACGAGGAGGCCGCAGATCGCGCCGTTCACGAGGCCCACGATCGCCTCGCGCCGCACCAGTCCGAGCGCCGCGCCCTCGCGCACCTCGTCGAGCACGATGCCGCGCAGCGTGACCGCGAGCGACTGCTGGCCCGCGTTGCCCGCCTGGTTCGCGATCACGGGCATGATCACCGCGAGCACCGCGATCGTGTCGATGAGCTGGTCGAACTGGAACACCACGATCGCCGCGAGCGAGCTCGTGAAGAGGTTCACGACCAGCCACGGCAGACGGCCGCGCAGCTTGTCGGCGACGCTCGAGAACACCGCCTCCTCGCGACCCGCGCCCACCATCGCCTGCGCGTCCTCGGTGCTCTCCTTGCGGATCGCATCGACGACATCGTCGACCGTGATGACGCCGAGCATGCGGTTGCCCTCGTCGACCACGGGCAGCACGAGATAGTCGTACTTCTCGAACTCGCGCGCGACATCCTCGCGGTCGATGTCGGGCTTCACGGCGTCGACCTGCGGCTCGCAGATCGCCGTCACCTTCTGCGACGGATCGGCGATGAGCAGCGCGCGCATGGTGGCGCGGCCCTGCAGGCGCCCGCGCCAGTCGACCACGAACACATACAGCCAGTCCTCGCCGAGCGCGCCCGCGCGGCGGATCGCCTCGGTGGCCTCGCGCACCGTCATGGTGTCGCGCACCGCGAGATAGTCGGTGGTCATCATGCCGCCCGCGCTGCGCTCGGGATACTCGAGCAGCCGGCGGAACTTCACCGCCTCGACCTTGCCGAGCGTGCCGAGCAGGCGGTCGCGCGACTCGTCGGGCAGGTTCTGCAGGAGGTCGGTGGCGTCGTCGGGCTCCATCTCCTCGATGAGCTTGCCCGTGTACGCGGGGTCCTCCTCGACGAGGTCCTCGAGCACGCTCACCGCGAGCGACGGATGCATGTGCGCCAGCGCATCGGCCGCGCTCTCGGTCTCCATCTCCTCGATGACCTCGACCGCGACCTGCTCGCCGACCTGCTCGAGCGTCTCGGCCGCGTCGGGAGCCTCCTGCTGCTCCACGGCATCGGCGAGCTCCGGCACATCGATCGTGGCCGCGTCGAGCAGCTCCTCGACGCGCTCGTCCTCGGGCGTGGGCTCGGTGGCCTCGATCACCACGTCGTCGGCCGAGACATCGGCGAGCGGCGACGGCTCCGCGCGCGGCGGAACAGCGCCGTGCGCGTCGCGCACGGTCTCGTCGCCATCGTCATGCCGCTCGGCAGGCTGCATGCGGCGAGTGTACCGAAGGCCCCTGCATGCGGCGATGCGCGGCGGCGCAACATGCGCGCGAATCGCGCACAATGCCCGCGTGACCGCTCCCGTCGAGATCAGCTCCGCACGCGACCCGCGGCTCGCGCCCTTCGGCGACATCCGCGAGCGGGAACTCGCCGCGCGCGACGGGCTGTTCACGGGCGAGACGCTCGTCGTGCTCGAGGCGATGCTCGCGCGCACAGCCGCGATCCGCGCCGTGCTTGCGAGCGGGCGGATGCTCGAGCGAACCGCCGCCCTGCTTGCCGCGCACGGCTGCGGCGCGCCGCTCTACACCGCATCCGACGCGGTGCTCGAGGAGCTGACGGGCATCGACCTGCACCGCGGCGTGCTCGCGGTGGCCGAGCGCGCGGCGTTCGAGCCGGTCGCGCCCGACGCATTCGCGCCCGCGCGGCCGCCGCGCACGGTGCTCGTCTGCGAGGGGATCACCAACATCGACAACATCGGGCAGCTGTTCCGCATCGCCGCCGCGTTCGCGGTCGACGCGGTGCTGCTCAGCCCCGACTGCCACGACCCGCTGTACAGGAAGAGCCTGCGCGTCTCGACGGGCAACGCGCTCAAGGTGCCCGCCGTGCGCGCGGTGCGGTGGCCCGACGACCTCGCGCGGTTCTGCGCGCGATTCGACCTCTCGCTCGTTTCGACCGCGATCCAATCGTCGGTTCCGCTGCGCAGCGTGGAGCCGCCGCCGCGCGTGGCGCTGGTCGTCGGCCACGAGTCGAAGGGCGTCGAGGAGGCCACGCGCGCCGCGTCGCGGCATGTGGTGCGGATCCCGATGGCCGAGGGCGTCGACAGCCTGAATGTCGCGGTCAGCGCGGCCATCGCGCTCGACCACTTCTCGCGCGGCGAGCGTCTCTAGCGCCGCGCGCTCGGGCGCATCCGAGGAATCGCGGCGAATTCGCGAACCCTCTCCGCGGCAGGCCGTACGACGGCCGTCGCGCGCGCCGCACCGGCAACGGTGGCCTGGAACTGCGGGCGACGCGGCCATTCGAGGATTCCGAGCACGGCGCTGCAGACGCAGCGGGCGGTTTCACCGTGGCCATCACGAGGAGCATGCACATGGATCGCCGAACGAACACCGCATCGATCAACGCGCCGATCATCGCATCGATCATGGCCGCAGGCGCGCTGTTCGCGGCCTCGGCGGCCTTCGCGCGCCAGCCTGCAGCCGACGGCGTCGCACGCGCTCCAAGCGCGATTCGCGCGGGAGATTCGACGAAAGGCACTGCGCGCAGCAGGGCCGACGACCTGTCGCGCGCGTTCCGCGATGCGGCGCGCACGCTCGCGCCGAGCGTGGTCACGATCAACACGGTGGCGCGCGCAAGCATGTCCGACCAGCATGTACCGCCGCCGGGAATGCGGCTTCCCCCAGGATTTCCCGATCCACAGGCCCCCGCCGCTGGAGCCGCGCGTGCAACAGGCACCGGAGTGGTGATCTCGCGCGACGGCTACATCGTGACCGCGAACCATGTCGTCGACGGCGCAGACGAGATCGAGCTCGTGTTCCGCGACGGCCGCACCGCGAAGGCCGAGATCGTCGGGCTCGATCCGGGCACCGATCTTGCGGTGCTGCGCACTGCGGAAAGCGGCCTCGAGCCGGCGGCCTTCGGCGACAGCGAGTCGCTCGAGGCGGGCGAGTGGGTCGTGGCGATCGGCGCGCCGTTCGGCCTCGAGCAGACCGTGACCGCGGGCATCGTGAGCGCCAAGGGCCGCAGCGATGTGGGTCTCGCGGCGTTCGAGCGCTACATCCAGACCGACGCGGCCATCAATCCCGGCAACTCGGGCGGGCCGCTTGCGAACCTCGACGGCGAGATCGTCGGCATCAATTCGGCGATCTCGAGCCGTGGCGGCGGCAACGACGGCATCGGCTTCGCGGTGCCAAGCGCCGTGGTGCGCAGCGTGGCCGACGCGATCATCGCCACGGGGCGGGTTGCCCGGGGGTACCTCGGGATCGGCGTGCAGCCCGCCGACACGCGCATGCCGCAGGGCCTTCGCTCGGCTGGCGAGACGGGCGTGCTCGTGAACCGCGTGGAGCGCGGATCGCCCGCCGCGCGGGCGGGCATCGAACCGGGCGATGTCATCACGGCCATCGCGGGCCGCACCGTGCGAACGCCAGGCGAACTCGTCGCGGCGATCGGCGAAACGGCGCCCGGCGCCGAAATCGACCTGCGCGCGCTTCGTGACGGCGGCGAGCGCACCATCCGTGCGACGCTCGCCGAACGCGACCGACGCACGCGCTTCGGGCTCGTCGCGCCCGCGAAGTCCGATACCGATCGCTAAAGCCGTCCTTTTCTCCCGACCCGCGCGTCACTTCTCCGCGCGGCGCCAGAGGCCCGCCACCCGCCTCGGCGCAGTTCGCCCCGGTCGCAAGCCGTTGCCGGGGCGATCTGGTTTTTGCGCCGCCGCGAACACGCTTCGAACGAATACCCTGCCCGATCCATGGACGCGAGCAATGGCGGCAACACGCGCGACGAAGCGCTCGACAGCACGGTGGCGCCGTCGTTCGCGCACCGCGTGCGGTTCACGCGCGATGTGTTCGCCGATGGAAACGCAGCGCTGCCCGCGGTCTTCGCCGACGATCCCGCGGTCGCCACGCGACGCGCCGTCGTGCTCGTCGACGCGGGGCTCGACGCCGCGCATCCCGCGTTCATCCCGCGGCTTCGCCTTGCGTTCGAGCGGCTCGGCGCTCGCATGCCGCGTCTCGAGGCGGTCGAGACCGTCGCGGGCGGCGAGGCCGCCAAGCACGACACCGCGGCCGCCGATCGCACGATCGAACTCGTCGAGCGCCACCGCATCGACCGCAAGAGCTTCGTCATCGCGATCGGCGGCGGTGCCGTGCTCGACGCCGTTGGCTACGGCGCCGCGATCGCGCACCGCGGCGTGCGGCTCGTGCGCATGCCGAGCACGACGCTCGCGCAGGACGACGCCGCGATGGGCGTCAAGAACGGCGTCAACCGCTTCGGCAAGAAGAACTTCGTCGGTGCGTTCGCGGTGCCATACGGCGTGTTGTGCGACGAGTCTCTGCTGGCGACGCTGCCGTCCGCCGTCTTCCGCGCAGGCTTCAGCGAAGCGGTCAAGATCGCCCTGCTCCGCGATCCAGACATGTTCGCGGCGCTCGAGGAGCGCGCGTCGTCGATCGCGGCCTGCGACATCGACGCTGCCAGCCCGATCATCCGTCGCAGCGCGCAGCTCCATCTCGCTCACATCGTCGATGGCGGCGATCCGTTCGAGACGCACGAAGCGCGTCCGCTTGACTTCGGCCACTGGGCGGCGCACCGGCTCGAATCGATGAGCTCCTACGGGCTCTCCCACGGCGACGCCGTCGCGCTCGGACTGCTCCTCGACTGCCGCTACTCGAATCTCAAGGGCTGGCTCTCCGACGCAGATCATGCGCGCATCCACGCGTGCATCGCTGCGCTCGGGCTTCCCACCCGCCACGCGCTCTTCGGCGAGATCGACCTGCTGCTCGCTGGCCTCGAGGAGTTCCGCGAACACCTCGGCGGCCGGCTCACGGTGACGATGCTCCGCGACATCGGCCACGGTTTCGAGGTCCACGAGCTCGATCACGAGCTTCTGCGCCGCGCCGCCGCGGAACTCGCGTGATCACCCAAGCTCGCCGCGTCCCGAGCGACCCTCAAGCGCCGCGGCATCCGCCAGGTCCTTCAGCCGGCCGCTCGCCTTCTTGTTGGCGAGGAGCGCCTCGCGAGAGATGAACGGCACCTCGACGCCGCGAAGATCGGCGACCGATGGCGATGCCGAGGCCTGCTCCCATGTGAGGCCATCGATACTCGTCAGGATATCGATCCGCTGCGGCGCAAAGCCCAATTGGATGACCTTTCCCTCCGTGTCCAGGTCTCCCGTGCCGATGGCAAGCCCACCGAATCCGAAACGCCTCAACGCTTCGAGCACGCGCGCCGCATTCTCCTGCGTGGGCCGTACAAGCACATCGATATCGCCCGTGAATCTGGGGCAGCCGTGATGCGCGAGCGCATAGCCACCGACCACGACATATTCAGTCCTCGTGGCGTTCAAGCACTCGAGCCACTCTTTGTAGTCTTGGGAAATCTCCATCGACTTGAATCCCGAAAAACTCGCGCCGCAGCCGCTCCACCTCTGCGATCCGCTCCGCCGAGGGGCGGGAAAGCCAGTAGGCGAGGTCACGCGCCGCCGCGGAATCGTCGTGAAGATCGGTGACTCGGGCGGTTCGTTCGATCACAGGCGAAGTCTACCATGCACCCCATGCTCGGAACACCTCCCCCGCTTACGAAGCGCGCCGTCATCGACCGCTATTTCCTCGAGCATCGCGCGAAGGTGCTCGACATCGC
>JBJTOV010000034.1:0-4604 GCA_046074745.1 Planctomycetota bacterium
CTGTCGTGTCGTCTCGGCCCATCGCCGCCCCTCGGTCGGGCCGTGTGTGGAAGACGGTCATGTCGTCTCGGCCCATCGCCGCCGCCTTCGGCGGCGGGTGCCCATCTCGAAGACGATGGGTCGCCCAGTCCAACGATCTCGGTCGGGCCGCGGCGCGCAGCGCCGGTCCGTCACCCCAATCACCCAGACACAATCGCCACCAAAAAAACAACGAGCACCGTCAGGTGCCCGTCGTGGAAGTTCAGCTTCGGTCTCCGCGGAAGAGCGGCGGACGCGGCGGGTCAACCGGCGAGCCGCCCGGGTTGCGGCCACCACCGGGGTTGCCGAAGCCAGGTGCGCTCGGCGGATCGATCGGAGCGCCACCGGGATTGCGGCCACGGCCGGGAGTTCCGAATCCAGGCGCGCTCGGCGGATCGATCGGAGCGCCGCCGGGATTGCGGCCACGGCCGGGAGTTCCAAACCCAGGCGCAGCGGGCGGCGCGATGGGCGCTCCCGGGTCACGCCTGCCGCGGCCTGTTCCGAAGCCGGGAGCAGCGGGCGGCGCGATGGGTGCGCCAGGCTCGCGACGGCCGGGGTTCGTTCCGAAGCCGGGTGCAGCGGGCGGAGCGATCGGTGCACCGGGGTCGCGGCGGCCCGGCGTCGTGCCGAAACCCGGCGCGGTCGGCGGCGCGATCGGCGTGCTCGAAGGCGTGCGCCGGCCGCGGTGCTCGCTCGGCCCGCTCGGCGGGGTCACGGGCATCGTGGGCGAAGTCGGATCCGTGTCGCGGCCAGGCATCACGCTCGGATCGCTCGGCCGATCGATGGGCCGATCGATGGGCGACGGGCTGTCCGACGGACTGCGACCGGGCAGACCGCCCGGAGCGAGCTGCGCCGCCGCGGTGCCCGCGCATGACGCGGCCATCGCAATGGCGAGGGCGTTCCGACGAAGCGATCCGATGAGGTTCGGCGAGCGCATGTGATCTCCTGGCGTCCGACGCGGACGCACATGTGGTACGCGAGCATCGGGTCGGTATGGCGCGTTGGGAAGAAAAATGGGCGATTTTTCGCGGAACGGGCCGCACCCGCCCCTCATTCCGCCCTGGGAACGGCCCTCGGCATCCGTCGGAACCAGCGGTGGATCAGCACCGCGACCAGCGCGCACAGGCCTGCAATCACCAGAAACACCCGATTCGACGGCATGTGCAGCGCCCCGCGCAGCGCGAAGAACACGACGCCGCCGAGGAGCCCCATGAAGAAGCTCACGCCGTTCGCGGTGCCGAGCACGCGGCCGCGCGCATCGTCGGGCGCAAGCGCCTGCAGCATCGCCTGCAGCGGGATGATGTAGAAGCCGGCGACGAGACCCGTCAGCGCGAGCAGCGCCATTGTGGTCCAGTAGTCGAGCGGCGCCAGGCCGAGCGCCGCGAACACCGCCGCAAGCCCCACCGCGCCCGCCGGCACGAAGCGGAACCGCCGCGCGGGCGTGTCGAGGTACGCGGCCAGCACGCATCCCACGCCGATCGCCACGCCGAGCCCCGCCTTCAGGTACGCGGTCTCGTCGTCGTCGATCTTCAGGAAGCTCGAGTAGTCGGGCAGGATGAGGAGCACCACCGACGCCACGAAGTAGAAGAAGGTCCACGCCGCGCACACCGCGAGGAGCGGCGACTTCGCCATCGCGCGCAGCGTCGAGATGTAGGTCGAGAACGGGTTGAGGTCGACGGGAAGCGCGGGGTTCTGCGCGCGAAGCCTCGGCAGCGTGAGGCAGGTCAGGAACCCGAGCAGCACCGCGACGCCCATCGCGATGCCGGGCAGCCACGCCGCGATGCCCGTCGGGCTGCCGTCGACGAAGCTCTTCTTCCAGTCGGTCACCACGATGCCCGCCACGATTCCGCCCACGATGACCGCGACATTCGTGGCCATGTTGATGATGCCGTTCGCGCGCGCGAGCTCCTTCGGCTCGACGAGCTCGGCGATCATGCCGTACTTGACGGGCCCGAAGAACGCGCTCACCACCGCGAAGAGGACGAGCGCCGCCACCGCGCCCCACGCCGAGCCCTGCGCGAACGACACCGCGCACAGCGCGCACACGCCGAACGACAGCGTCTTGAGCAGGATGGTGACGCGCGACTTCGAGCAGCGGTCAGCGATGCGGCCGCCGAAGGCCGAAAGCAGGATGAACGGCGCCGAGAAGAGCACTGCGATCAGCCCGCCGCCGCCTTCGCCGAACACCGCGGCCCACGGGCCGCCCACCGCGGCGGCGAACACGATGGTGTCCTTGATGATGTTGTCGCTGGCCGCCTCGAAGAACTGCGTGGCGAGCAGCGAGATGAACCCGCGGTTCCAGAGCCCGCGCGGAGCGTGGCCGTTGGCGGAGCTCAACGGTCGGCCTCGGGCGCGGCGGGGCGGGTCGGGCGCTCGACGCGCGCGTCGGGGCGGCCGCTGCCCGGCGTCCACGGCAGCGCGGGCATCGTGTAGGCGCGCACGACCGATTCAGGCTTCACGGGCCGGCCCGTCGCGACATCGGCGAGCTCTCCCTCGGCGATGCGCGCGATCGCCTCGGCGCCCTCGACCGCGTAGCCGAACGCGCAGTACTGCCCATCGAGCCGCGCGGTCGCCTCGCGCGACAGGCACACGAACCACTGGCTGCCCGCGCTGTCGGGCCAGTCGTTGCGCGCCATCGAGACCACGCCGAAATCGTGCGCGAGCCGCGACGGCTCGAGCGGGATGTCGTACCCCGGGCCGCCGTCGCCCGTGCCGGTCGGGTCGCCGCCCTGGATGACGAACGGCAGACCGTTCCGATCGGCGGGCACGATGCGGTGCACGATCGTGCCGTCGTAGAGCCCCGCGTCGGCGAGCTCGATGAAGTTGCGCACCGTGTTGGGCGCCTCGTCGGGGCGCATCGCGAAGCGGATGCGGCCGACGGTGGTCTCGAACACCACATCGCGGTCGCGCGCGAGGCGGAAGCCCGACGGCGGCGTCGGATCGCTCTTCGGCCACGACTCCTTCAGCTTCGCGTGCGCGGCGTTCGACGGGTCGATGAGCTCGTCGCCCCAGCCGACGATGCGCGTGAACGCCGTCTTGCCGTCGGGCCGCAGGTCGCCCGCGGTGCAGATGGTCGGGCGCGACACGAGCGGCACCACCACGAGCGGCGCGCCTTCGGGCACGCCGCCCACGATCGCCTGCACCCGCATCGCGCGCGTCGACGCGCGGATCGCCGGGAACAGCGCCGCAAGATCGACATCGCCCGCCGATGCCGGCGCGCGGCCGAGCTCGACGGCGTCGCGGTCGAGGAGCACCAGCTCGCACGGAGCCTCGACCCCCGACAGCACCGCGACCACGGCGCCGTCTGGCTTCGCGAACGAGGCCTTCGGGGCGAGGTCGGCGGCGGCGGCGAGCGCGGCGGACGCGGCGAGGATCGAGGCGGGCATGCGGTGCATTATGACGGCTTTCGCCACTACCATCCGCCCATGGCCGCTGCCGCCGACCCGAAGACCGCGAAGATCGTCAAGTCGACCCTGAAGGTAGGGCTCGAGATCCACATCGAGCTCGCCACCCGCACCAAGATGTTCACGCGCGTGCCGAACGCCGCGCACCCGTCGCACTACGACGAGGCCCCGAACACCCTGATCGACCCCGTGGTGTGCGCGCTCCCGGGCGCGCTGCCCGTGATGAACAAGGCCGCGGTCGAGATGTCGATGATGGTCGGCCTCGCGCTCGGCTGCTCGATCGCCCGCTACTCGAAGTGGGACCGCAAGAACTACTACTACCCCGACCTGCCGAAGGGCTACCAGATCTCGCAGTACGACCTTCCGCTCTGCCACGACGGCGCGGTCGAGATTCCCGCGGCCGCGGGCGGCGCGCGAACCATCGGCATCATCCGCGCGCACCTCGAGGAGGACACGGGCAAGCTCGGCCACGAGCTGCCGGGCGGCCACCACTACGCGGGTTCGCTCGTCGACCTGAACCGCGCGGGCACGCCGCTCCTCGAGGTGGTGACCGCGCCCGACTTCGACTGCGCCGACGATGTGGTGACCTTCGCCGAGGAGCTTCGGAACATCTGCCGGTTCCTCGGCGTGACCGAGGGCATCATGCAGAAGGGCCACATGCGCTTCGAGCCGAACATCAACATGCTGCTCGAGCTCGAGGACGGCACGGTGGTGAAGACGCCCGTGGTCGAGGTGAAGAACCTGAACAGCTTCCGCGCCGTGAAGGGCGCGATCGAGCACGAGGCCGTGCGGCAGGTCGAGGAATGGCGCGCCACGGGCCGCACCATGGGCCGCGGCATGAAGTCGACGCGCGGCTGGGACGATGTGGCGCTGAAGACGGTGCTGCAGCGCGAGAAGGAGGATGCGCACGACTACCGCTACTTCCCCGAGCCCGACCTCGTGCCCGTCGAGGTGGACGAGGCGTGGCTGGCCGAGGTGCGGTCGCGGCTGCCCGAACTGCCGCTCGCGCGGCGGGCGCGCTACCTGTCGCAGTACGGGCTGAGCGAGATCGACGCCCTGAACATCGTGGGCGAGCGCGACACATGCCTCTTCTTCGAGGAGGTCGTGAGGGCCGCGGCCGCGACGGGCGCCTTCAAGGCCGAGAAGGACGCGGGCTACGCGGCGGGCAAGCTGCTGCTCAAC
>JBJTOV010000035.1:0-3439 GCA_046074745.1 Planctomycetota bacterium
CAGGCTGGCAAGCCCGTGCTCGCGCACCTTGACCAGGATGCGGTCGATGTCTTCGTCGGTGACCGACCGTCGGAACGGCGTGTTCGGCGCCGCGCGGCGGCCTCGCAGCCTGTTGAACCGCGGGTCGAGGAAGCGAAGGAAGTCGAAGAAGTCCTCGAGCAGCCGCGGATGGCGGATGATCAGCCAACCCGCAAGGCCGCCGCCAAGGTGCGCCGCCTCGCCGCCTGCGTTCTGCCCGTTCTGGATCAGCGTCCACACCGACACGATGATGAGCACGATCGCGAAGTAGCGCAGCCGCACAGGCAGCACGAACAACGCCATGATCTCTTCGTCGGGCCTGAGCCACGCCGCCGCCAGGATCGTGCCGTACACGCCCGCGCTTGCGCCGATGAGCGGCGTGTGCGGGTCGTTGAAGAGCAGCCCGGGGACGATGAAGTTCGCTTCCGCGACGCGCATCCACGCCAGGCCGAGCCCGTTGAGCAGCAGGAAGAAGAGCGCCCCGATCACCACGCAGAACATGAAGAACGCGAGGTAGCGGCGCCGACCGAGCCGTCGCTCGACCCACGGCCCGAACACGAGCAGGCCCACCATGTTGAACACGAGGTGCAGCAGCCCGACATGCAGGAATCCGTATCCCACGAAGCGCCAGACCTCGCCGCCCTCGAGCGTGCCCGACGGCGTGTAGCCGATCAGCGCCCTCGCGGTGGTGAACTGCAGCCACTTGCGGATGGGCGAGACGACCTGGTACGCCGCGGTGCCGAGCGGGTCGACCTGTCCGACCAGTTCGTCGGGAAGGTCGCGCGGGTAGAGGAACATCAGCCCGAGGCCCTGCTTGTTCGGCGCCGCGAGCGCGATGCGGCCGCCTTCGAGCGCTCCCGACTTGCGCGCCTGCTCCCACGAGCTCGCGCTCGCGGGCACCCACTCCGAGATCTGCGCGAAGGTGCGCGTGGCCGGCAGCGACGCCAGCAGCACATCGAGCGCGTACACCGCGCAGCACACCACGATGAGGATCGTGTTCATGGACCAGCCGCGCCGTCGTGCGGTGGAGTCGGTCGCGCCTGTGCGCGCGTAGTCGCGGTCGGAAAGGCCCATCGCTCGGAGTGTACGGGGTTTGCGCCGCGGCTTGGCGCGGTCAGCCGCCCTGCTCGCGGCGGCGCTTCTCGTCGGTGGCGCGCTCGAGCGTCGAACGCTCGGTCGCGGTCAGGCTTCCGATGCCGGAGCGGGCGATCTTGTCGAGGATTCGGTCGAGCTCGGCCTCGGTCTCGGTGCGCAGGCGCTCGGCGGTGATGCGCGCGTCGCGCGCGGCCTTCAGTTCGGCTGCCTCGATCTCGGCCTCGACATCGACGAGTTCCGATGGATCGGCGTCGTATCCGAGCATCTCGCGCTCGGCCTCGACCGTGCGCGCGGTGGCGTAGCACACGAACCCGCCGAACAGCGCGATCGCCAGCAGCATGGTGCTGTCCCAGAGCAGCGCGAGCAGTCCGATCGCGACCGCGCCCACGAGTCCGCTGCGGCAGGCGACCTTCATCGAACGCGCGTACCCCATGCGCGGCCAGAGCAGCGCCTGCACGATGCGGCCTCCGTCGAGCGGGAACATGGGGATCAGGTTGAAGAGGAGCAGCGCCCACGCGATGAAGTTCGCGAGGAAGAGCAGCATCATCCACCAGTCGGCGAAGTCGCCCGAGAGCACCGCGCCGCCGAGGCCCATCGGGTTCGGAATGGCGTAGCCGAGCCACCGGCCCGTGGTCAGGCCGACCGCGGGCGTGAGCACCGCCACGATGGCAAGGTTCGCAAGCGGGCCGCCGAGGGCCGTCCAGAGGTGCGCCGACGGCGTCTGCGGCGGATTGCAGGTCGCCAGGCCGCCGAGCGGCCAGATCAGGATCTGGTCGGCGGTGCCGCCCTTCATGCGGCAGGCGATGCAGTGGCCGAATTCGTGGAGAAGCACCACCACGAAGAGCGCGAGCAGTCCGAGCGCGGTCGGCTGGAGCCCGAGCGCGTGGCCGCTTTCGCGGCTGGCCGCCTGCCCGAGGATGACCAGCACGAACACAAGGAAGAAGAGGTGCACGCGCACCTCGATGCCCGTCAGCTGCCGGAACGGCGGAAGCGGCAGCGACCAGCTCATCGGGTCGTCGAAGGTGAGGCGCGCGCCGCGCCAGTCGCCCGCGAACCCCGAGGGCCGCTCGGGTCGCTCGTGGTCGTCGCTCCACGCGCTCATGGCGCGCCCCCCGTGCGCAGGCTCCACAGAAGGAAGGCGCCGAGCGTCTTCCCGTCGGTGACGGTGCCGTCGGCGATGCGGTCGCGGAGTTCCTCGCGGGTCATGTGGACGACTTCGATCTCCTCGCCTTCTTCGAGCCGCTGCGGCACGGGCTTGAGCCCCGTGGCCAGGAACACATGCATCACCTCGTCGGCGAACCCGGGCGAGGTGAAGAATGCGCCCAGCCGCTCGATGCGGGCGGCGGCGTAGCCCGTCTCCTCCTCGAGTTCGCGCGCGGCGGCGTGGGCGGGGTCTTCGCCCCGCTCGAGCTTGCCCGCGCAGAACTCGACAAGCCACTGCCCCACCGCCACGCGGCGGTTGCGCACCAGCACCAGCCCGCCGTCGTCCTTCACCGCCACCACCGCGACGGCGCCCGGATGGCGCACCACATCCTTGACCACCGTGCGGCCACCGCGGTCGACGAGATGCCGCTCGACCCGGAACACGGGTCCTTCGTGCGTGACGGTCACTTGCGCTTCGGGCCTCACCGCCGCGATCATACGGGGATGCGCGACGCCCGACAGCCCTCCGAGGCGACCGACGCCCCGGCCGAGGAGGCGGGGGCGCCCGTGCGCGTGGCCCGATTGGTGAAGAGCTTCGGCCGCAAGCGCGTGCTGCACGGGATCGACCTCGAGTTTCCCCGAGGGCTGACCACGGTGGTGCTCGGCCCCTCCGGCTGCGGAAAGAGCGTCATGCTGAAGCACCTCGTGGGTCTGCTGCGGCCCGACCGCGGCGAGGTCTACTACGAAACGCAGCGGATCGACGCGCTGTCCGAGCGAAGGCTGGCCCCGATCCGCCGCAACTTCGGGTTCCTGTTCCAGCAGGGCGCGCTGTTCGACTCGATGACGGTCGGCGACAATGTGGCCTTCCCGCTGCGCGAACTGCACGGCGGCCCGCCGTACGACGAGGACGCCCGCGTCCGCCGCGTGCTGCGCATGGTCGGGCTCGAGCACACGATTCTGCAGTACCCGACCGAGCTCTCGGGCGGCCAGCAGAAGCGCGTGGCCCTCGCCCGCGCCATCGTGACGAACCCGCGCATTCTCCTGCTCGACGAGCCGTTCGCGGCGGTGGATGCCGTCTCGCGGCCGGCGCTGCGCGGGCTGCTCACGACGATGCTCGTGGGCGCGGACTGCCACGTGCTCGTGGTGTCGCACGACCCCGCCGACCTCGACGGCCTGGTGGAGG
>JBJTOV010000036.1:0-5179 GCA_046074745.1 Planctomycetota bacterium
CGCAAACGACGCGATCGCGCGAATCGTCTCGCCAGCATCAAGGCCGCCTTGGCCGTCGCGGAGGTGCGCGACCAGCGGGAACGAGTCGTACTTCATCTCGCTCTCGCTCCAGTCGAAGCCCTTCGGGCGCCGACCAGTCACGAGATAGACGACGACGTTCTGCCGGACGAAGAGCGTGGCGGTGTTGATCCACGAGCGACCGCCGTCCCAGCCCTTCACGCTCGGCGGCTGGAACAGCTGCTGGCCCATCAGGTCGCCCGCCGCGACCAGCGCCGACATCTCGCGCACGGGCGTGCGCAGCCCGCGCACCGTCTGCACCATCAGCTGCGTGGGGCTCTTGATCACGGCCAGGCGGTTCTCGGCGGCGTAGAAGTGGCGCGAGCGGAACAGCGCGCGCAGCGCGGGGCGCAGCTCGTAGCGCTCGTCGCGCAGGATCTTGGCCAGGCGCTCGATGGTCTCGATGCCGTCGCGCGACGGACGCGGCGCGTCGTTCACGAAGAACCGGTAGAGCTTGAGCGCGACGAAACGCGACGCCTGCGGGTGCTCGAGGATGATCGACACGAACTCGTCGCCCGCGAAGTTGCCCGTGCGGCCGAGGATGTGCTTCGGGCCCGGGTCGTGCTGGCGATCGTCGAAGTAGTACTCGTTGCCGCGGAAAGTCATGCCCGTCAGCGCGCGGGCGCCCTGCTTGATGTCGGTCTCGGAGTAGCCCTTGCCCTCGCCCATCGTGAACAGCTCGAGCAGCTCGCGCGCGAGGTTCTCGTTCGGGCTCGCGCGGCGGTTCTCGTCGTTGTCGAGGTACTTGAGCATCGCGGGATCGTGGATGATCCCGCGCACGAGGTCGGCGAAGCTGCCCGCGCAGTTGCGGCGCAGCATGCCGTTCTGCGCCAGCATGTGCCAGCTGTTCTCGATGGTGCGGTAGCCGGTGGCGAAGTGGCCGTGCCAGAAGAGCGTGAGCTTCTCCTCGAGCGGGCGGCCCGTCTCGATCATGCGCGCGAGCCACCAGCGCTGCATCTGCGCGAGCTGCGCGCGGTCGTCGCGCTCGCGCGCCTGGCGCTCCCGCTGAAGCCTGTCGATGGTGGCCTCGTCGCCCGCCGCGCGCGCGCGCCGCAGCGTTTCCTGCTCCTCCGCCGTGCAGGGCCGCATCACATCGCTCTTGAACTCGACCCGCATCGGATCGGCCTCGAGCTTCTGAAAGTCGACCAGGAGGTCGACCGCGCCGTCGAGCCCGCGCTCCTGCAGGCCGCGCACCTCGGCGGGTGTGCCGCCGAAACCCGCGCGGTTCAGCAGGTGCAGCGCGGCCGCGAAGTCGAAGTCCTTCTTGGGCAGGGGCTGGAGGGGGTTCGCCATGCGTGGCTCCGTATCGGCAAGGTAGGCCGAAGCCGTCGCGGTCGGAAGCCGTTTGCGGCGAAATCAGGCGTTCGCGGGCGCGCGGCCCCGTCCGAAGACGAGGGCCACCGCGACGGGAACAAGGAATCCAAGCAGCGCGGCGGGAGTGGGCCCGTCGTTGAAGGCCCGGTCGACGATCGGGGCGGTTGCCGCCACCGCGGCGGTGGTGGCGAGAAGCCCCGCCATCGACGGCGTGCCGCGCGCGCGCAGGGCGAGCACCGCGTACGCCGGGAAGACGAGCCCGTAGAGTCCGAGGAAGCGGAGGTAGGTGTCCTGCCCCGGGAATCCGATCGCGGCGACGAGGCCGACGACGCCCGCGCCCGCGCCGAGCGCGGCCTTGCCCCACGGCGCGATGCGCGAGGCGCGCAGCTCGTTCAGGTGCAGCGCGGCCGTCAGCACGAGCTGAATGACGATGTGCACGCGCACCGCAGGCAGCGTGAGCCCCGCGGGCGCGGCCATGTACGCGCAGGTCAGCGCGAGCATCGAAGCGAACGCCACGCCGAACACCGCGAATTCGCGCGGCCGCGCGGGGTCGGCCGCGTCCTGGCGCGCGCGGTGGAAGGTGAGGTCGAGGTTCGGCGACAGCGCGAACCCGAATGCGATCGTGGGCAGCACATACCAGAGCTGGGTCAGCGTCCACTCGCCCGACGCGGGCAGCGCATGCATGCGGTCCCACGGCAGGAAGAGGAATGTCGACAGGCTTGCGGGAAACGCCAGCGCGCACACGAGCCAGAGCGCGCGCCGCGGCAGGAACGACAGCGCCGCCGCGGCCGCGAACAGCAGGCCCGCGACCAGCGCCGTCGATTCGCCGAGCTCCGCGCGCTGCGCCTCGGCCACCACGGGCCCGCCCAGCCAGCCTGCGAAGAACACCTGGTACGCCACCGTCGCCGCCGAGAAGAGCGCGAACGCCCACGCGTGGTCGCGCGTCTCGCCAAGCGACCGCGCGCGCGAGCGCAGGTACCCGAACAGCGCGCAACCGAGCACATTCGGAACCGCGAACGCCACCACGCCCGGCCAGCCCCAGCGCTGCCCCATCACGAACGGCGCGAACATGCCGATGCACCAGGTCCAGCTGGTCGCGAGCGCGAAGCCCGTCAGGATCGTGCGTGCGCGCGGGCCCATCATGCGCGGTCAGCCCGTCGCCTCGGCGGCCTGCCGCGCCTGCGCGGCCTTGCGCTCGTGCCGCGCGCGGCGCTTCTCGGCGCGCTCGCGCATCATCGTCTTCGGCGTGCAGTGGAACACGATGTCGCAGCGGCCCACCAGCAGCTCCTGCCGCACCTTGGGCACGGCCTGCTGGTAGATCTCGAGCTCGAGCGCCACATTGAACTCGCTGCCCGCGACGAGCTTCTCCCCGACATCCTCGCTCTTCACCACGCGGTACACCGCGGGGCCGAGGCACGGCCGCAGGAACCGGTACTTCATCTCCTTGCACACGACGGTGTAGTCGCCGCCGCAGATCGAGAAGAGGTACATGCCCGCGGCGACCTCGGAGTTGCCGAGCAGCGCCGCGCCCGCCATCGCGTCGTAGAAGTTGCGGTTGAAGCGGCGGAAGGGCAGGATGGCCGTGAAGCGCTCGGTGGAGAGCTTCTTCATGCCGCCCATGCGGATTCCCGAGCGGAACGCGTAGGGCAGCCACACCAGCGAGAACAGGCTGTGCCAGAAGTTGTTGCGGATCGACAGGCGGCTGAGCCACGCCTCGAGGCGCTCCCAGCGGGTCAGCGGGCGCGACGGCGCGCGCACCGCGGGCCCGGTCTCGATCGGATCGGGGCGCCCTTGCTTCTCCGTCGGAACCCCGGCGTCCTGACCCGCGCCCCGCGGGGTCGCGGCGCCGCCGCCTGCGTCCGGCGCAGCGTGCTGGGCGGGGTTGAGATCGGCGGCATCCACGGCAGGAACAGACAGGTCCGACATGGTAGTCGGATGGGCGGCCGTCGAACCGCGCCGCAGAACGAATGTCGGAAGGTTGTGGCCGAGCCGTGCGGTTTTCGGAACCTCGCTCGCGGCCGCTAGATTGCCGCCATGCCGATCGCCTCCGCCCCCGTCGCCGTCTGTTCATGGAGCCTGCGCGCAAACTCGCCCGCCGAACTCGTCGAGCGCGTGCGCGCCACGGGTGCGCGCGCGGTGCAGCTTGCGCTCACGCCCGTCGCCGAAGAGCCCGCGGCCTGGGGCGGCGTGTTCGACGCGCTCGCCGCGGCGGGCATCGAGGTCGCGAGCGGCATGCTCGAGACCGTGGGCGAGGACTACTCCACGCTCGACTCGATCCGCGCGACAGGCGGCGTGGTGCCCGACGCCACCTGGCCCGCGACCCGAGCGCGCGCCGCCGAGGTGGCGCGCATCGCGGGCGCACGAGGCATCCGGCTCGTCACCTTCCACGCGGGCTTCATCCCGCACGAGCCCGGCCCCGACCGCGACCGCCTGTTCGCGCGGCTTCACGAGGTGGCGCGCCTGTTCGCGGCGCACGGCTGCCGCATCGCGTTCGAAACGGGCCAGGAATCGGCCGAAACGCTCGCACACGCGCTCGACGCGCTCGGAAACCCCGTGCCCGAGGTCGGTGGGATCGGCGTCAACTTCGACCCCGCCAACATGATCCTCTACGGGATGGGCGACCCCGTGGCCGCCGTGCGCGCGCTCGCGCCGCGCATCGCGCAGGTGCATGTGAAGGACGCGCTGCCGACCGCCGTGCCCGGAACCTGGGGCAGCGAGGTGCGTGCGGGCACGGGAGCGGTCGACTGGGATCGCTTCTTCGCGGCGCTTGCCGCGGTTCCCGCCACGCTGCGGCTTGCCGTCGAGCGCGAGGCGGGCGACGACCGCGTGGGCGACATCCGTGCGGCGCTCGAGATGCTGCGCGCGCGGCAGTTCGGCTGACCGCGCTCAGTCGGCCGAGATCGAGCTCGGGCCCTCGCCCGCCGTCTTCTCGTACTTTCCGTCGCCCACCTTCTGGTACTTGGTGAAGCCCATCCGCCCGAGGTTCGAGTCGGAGAGCTTGCGCTTGTCGGCGGCGCTCGAATGCTGGCCGCCCACCATGGGCACCTGGGGCACGCGGCGGACGGGCTCCCCGGTCTCGGGGTGGCGCTCGAGCGGGGCGTCGCTCATCCGCTGCGACACCTCGAAGTGCTCGCCGAGGGTTCCGTCGGGCTTCACGACGGCGTAGACATACATGGGCATGCGCGCATGGTAGAACGCGCGTGGGCGGAACGCGAACCATGCCGACGACGAGCACCAGCACGAAGAGGAACGGCGACGGCCCGGCGCGCATCGCCGAGCTGCGCGACCTGCTGACGCGCGCGAACCACGCGTACTATGTGGACGCGCAGCCGTTCATGACCGACATGGAGTTCGACGCGCTGCTCGCCGAGCTCGCGGAGCTCGAGGCGCGCCACCCCGAGCTCGCCGATCCGAACTCGCCGACCGCGCGTCTCGGCGGCGCCGCGCTCGAGGACGAGTTCGAGACGCGGCCGCACCGCGCGCCGATGAAGTCGGTCGACAACACCTACTCGGTCGAGGATTTCCGCGCGTGGTACGCGCGGTGCAGCGACGCGCTCGCGGGCGGCGCGGGCGGCCTGTTCGAGCAGGGCCCCGCGCTCTTCGCCGACCCGAAGGTCGACGGGCTCGCGATCTCGCTTCGCTACGAGAGGGGCGAGCTCGTCGAGGCGCTCACCCGCGGCGACGGCGAGAGGGGCGACCTCGTCACGAACAATGTCCGCGCGATCCGCGCGATCCCGCTCAAGCTGCGCGCGCCACGCGAGACGAAGTGGGGCGCGATACCCGCCGTCCTCGAGGTGCGCGGCGAGAT
>JBJTOV010000037.1:0-5757 GCA_046074745.1 Planctomycetota bacterium
TCACGCCATATCCCGCAAAAAGAAACCCGCCCGCGTTTTCGCGGGCGGGTGATATCAGGCACTCAGGGATCCGATTCGCTCATCCTTCCGCGCCGAGGACATCGCGGCCCTCGATGCCGTCGGTCGTCAGCATGTGGAAGCTCGTGCTGACGAGGAAGTCGTATGCCTGGTTGCCCCAGTAGCCGCCCGAACCGAGCGGCGTATTGCGCGCCCACAGCTTGCCCGCGCGCTGCTCGGCCTGCATCGCGCGCTGGCAGCCGACGAGCTCGATGTGACCATCGAAGAACAGGCACGCCGGCGCCGAGTTGTAGCCGTGGTTGAAGAACCACGGCGTGATGCCGCCCGCGAAGTTCGAGTTGATCGGCGAGTCGGGTGCGTTCTGCAGCCAGTTGTGCTCGATCATGCGGGTCTTGAGCGACGGATACTTGCAGCGCGACACGGGCGGACTGCGGAACGCCGCCGGCAGGGTTCCCGGCTGCGTGAAGCCGCTGCCGTTCAGGGTCGGACCGTTGCGCTCCATCACCTTCGGATCCCACATGGCGGCGGGAGAGAAGCAGTACGAGCTGTCCTCGTAGGCCGTGCCGTCGTAGGTGAACTCCGAGGGGCTGGTGAAGTACTTCGAGATGTTCGCGAGCGGCACCAGGTCCTTCGGAGCGTAGAAGGTCGGATCGTAGAACTTGCCGTTCACATAGTCGTGGAACGCCTTCGTGCTCGGCATGCGGAACGATCCGAACGCGTTGCCGCCGCCAGGGTTTCCCGCCGTGCCGAACTGGATCGGGATGTAGACGATCCAGTTGTAGCAGGCCTCGGGCCAGCCGTACTGCGAGCACTTCCCGCTCGAGCCGAGGAAGTAGCCCCAGATGCCGTTTCCGTCCCAGCCGAGGAACTGCTGCGGCGGGCAGGCGACCTGCGCGAGATAGGTGTTGCAGTTGCCGTTCGCAAGGCCCGCGTCGTCGGGGCAGGTGGTGAACTGGCGGTCGTTCCAGTCGCCCGCATAGGTCTCGTTCGAGGCCGCGAGGTTCTTGAGGTTCGACACCGACTGCGAGATCAGCGCCTTGTCGCGGCCCTTCGCGACCGCGGGAAGCAGGAGCGCGATCAGCAGCGCGATGATCGAGACCACGACGAGGAGCTCGACGATCGTGAACGCGCGGTTTCGGCCAGTGTGGAGGCGGGTCTTCATGGCAGTTCCTTTCTCGATCCGTGCATCATGGCAGCGCGCGAACGATCGGAGAAGGGGTCTCCCGCCGAATTGTCGGAACTTCAGTCGATCGCCGAAATGACAGCCCCCCGCGGTTTGGCCGCGGGGGGCTGGATCAGGCATTCCGTGCTGCGGTCAGGACAGGTGAACGGCTCCCTGCCTCGCCGCGATGCGGATCAACCTTCCGCGCCGAGGACATCGCGGCCCTCGATGCCGTCGGTGGTCAGCATGTGGAAGCTCGTGGCGACGAGGAAGTCGTACGACTGGTTGCCGTAGTAGCCGCCGCTGCCGAGCGGCGTGTTGCGCGACCAGAGCTTGCCGGCGCGCTGCTCGGCCTGCTGCGCACGCTGGCAGCCGACGAGCTCGATGTGGCCGTCGAAGAACAGGCACGCGGGGGCCGAGTTGTAGCCGTGGTTGAAGAACCAAGGCGTGTTGCCACCGGTGAAGTTCGAGTTGATCGGCGAGTCGGGCGCGTTCTGGAGCCAGTTGTGCTCGATCATGCGGGTCTTGAGCGCGGGGTACTTGCAGCGCGAGACCGGCGGGCTGCGGTAGCCCGCGGGCAGGCCGTTCGGCGCGGTGTAGCCCGAGCCGTTCAGCGTCGCCTGGTTGCGCTGGAAGACCTTCACGTCGTACATCGCGGCCGGCGACCAGCAGTACGAGCTGTCCTCGTAGGTGCTGCCGTCGTAGGTGAACTCCGCGGCGCTCGTGAAGAACTTCGATGCGTTGCTGTACGGCAGCACATCCTTCGGCGCGTAGAAGGTCGGGTCATAGAACTTGCCGCTGACATAGTCGTGGAACGACTTGATGCCGGGCACGCGGAAGAATCCGTAGCCCGAGTCGGCTCCGCCGAGGCCCATCGGAAGGTGAACGACCCAGTTGCCGCAGTTGCCGGGGTAGCCGAACTGCGAGCACTTGCCGCCCGATCCGATGAAGTAGCCCCACATGGCGCCGTTGGTGTCCCAGCCGAGGAGCATCTGCGGGGGGCAGGCGATCGTCGACAGGTAGGTGCCGCAGTTGCCGTTCACGAGACCAGCGTCGTCGGGGATGCCCGTCGGCTGGCGGTCGTTCCAGTCGCCTGCGTAGGTTTCGTTCGCCGCGGCCAGGTTCTTGAGGTTGGCGACCGACTGGGAGATTTGGGCCTTGTCGCGGCCCTTTGCCACTGCGGGAAGCAGCAGCGCGATGAGGAGGGCGATGATCGACACGACGACGAGGAGCTCGACGATCGTGAAGCCGCCCTTGCGGTTCTGGCGAGTCATGTGGACTCGACCTTTCTGCGGGGTGACCCCGCGAGAGTGAGCGCCTCTCGGCCAACATCGCTCCGTGGATCCGGTGCACTTCGGATCTCGTGATGTCGACACGCCCGAACTTCGGCAGGCCAGAGACATGCAACGGCAGGCCTGCCAAGGAGTCAGCCGCCCGAGAGTGGAGCGACCGTCGCCGTCAGGGAAAAGGTACTCCGCGTGCGTCGGAAGTGCTGCACCCAAAGGGCAATTTGCCGCATTTTGCGCGCGGCGCGCGCCGCCTCCGCCGCGCCCGGGGCACGGCGCCCGCGCCGTCGGATCTGGCCGTTATTCGGGCCTTCCCGACCCTGCGGCCCGCGCCCGCCGACGCCACAATGCCGCCATGCGCATCGCAAGCACATGGTCGTTCGGACTCCGCGCCAACGAGGAGGCCTGGCCGCATCTCGTTTCGGAAGGATCGCTTGCGGCGGTCGAGGCGGCGTGCGCCTTCGCCGACCGCACGCCCGACATCGACAGCGTGGGGTACGGCGGCCTTCCCGACGCCTCGGGCAGGGTCAGTCTCGACGGCTGCCTGATGCTGTCGCCCGCCCGCTGCGGCTCGGTGGCGGGGCTGCGGACGCACCTGCACCCCGTGAGCGTGGCGCGGCGGGTGATGGAACGCACCCCGCATGTGATGCTCGTCGGACCCGACGCCGACGCCTTTGCCGACGCCCAAGGCCTGCCGCCGTCGTCGCTGCTGTCGCCCGAGGCGCGCGCCACCTACGAGAAGTGGCTGCGCGAGGGCGGCACGATCGACCAGTCGAAGGACCGCGGACTCGGCTTCGAGCCGCTGCGTCCCGTCGACCGCCGCCATGGCGACGATGGGCGTCTGTTCGGCGACGCCGACGAGGCGCGCTGGAAGCACCATGACACCATCGGCTGCCTCGCCATCGACGCGAAGGGCGTGCTCGCAGGCGGCTGCTCGACCAGCGGCACGCCGTTCAAGGTGCCCGGGCGCGTGGGCGATTCGCCCATCATCGGACACGGGCTGTATGTCGACCCCGCCGCGGGCGCCGCCACCGCGACGGGCATGGGCGAGCTGATCATGGGGATCTGCGGCGCGTTCCTGGTGGTCGAGTCGATGCGCCGCGGAGCCAGCCCGCTCGACGCCGTGCGCGACGCGGTGCTGCGAATCGCGGGGTCGTACCCGCTCGAGCCGCACCATCAGGCGGCGTTCGTCGCCATGGGCCGCGATGGAACCGTGGCCGCCGCGGCGCTGCGGCCCGGGTACCGCACGGCGATCCGCGATGCGCAGGGTGCCCGCGCCCTCGAGCCCGATTTTGTGGCGATTCCCGAGGAAGGCGCGCGCTCGTAGCCGTCGCGGCGGTCACGGAGCCGCGTGCGCGTCGGCCGCCGATGGCGGCACGGGCTCGCGCGCCACGGCGTCGAGCGGCGTGTTGGTCACGGGCTCGCAGTGCTCGCCCCAGTAGCGCATGATCCTGCCGTCCTTCGTCTCGAACCACCAGCAGGTGCGCTCGATGGTGTTCGAGCTCGAGGCGAACAGCATGAAGAGGTACGCGCCCTCGGTGGTGCGGCGGTCGCTGTCGTAGCGAAGCAGCTCGGTGCCGTCCGCGAGGCGCGTCCGTGACTTCGGCTCGCCCGCGAGCGCGGCCAGCCACTCGGTCGTCGTCGTCCCGGGCTCGACCGCGGCTAGGCTCTCCTTCGAGAGCTGCGGACCGTGCTCGCGCACCGTGCGGCCCTCGGTGTAGACGCAGCCGCCGAGAATCGGCGGCAGGGCGAGCGCGAGGACGGCGGGGCGCGGCAGGGGCACGGGCGAAGTATAAAGGGGCTGCGCGCGGCGAATCCACGCGCCGACACGCCCCGAACCGAGCCTTTCCATGAAGCTCTACACGCGCACTGGCGACGACGGAACGACGGGCCTTTTCTCGGGCACGCGCGTGTCGAAGGACCATCCGCGCATCGAGGCCTACGGCACGGTGGACGAGTTCAACGCGGTGATCGGCCTGTGCATGTCGGCCTGCCGCCGTGACGACGCGTTCGAGGCGAGGCTGCTCGAGATCTTCGGACAGGTGCAGTCGCGGCTGTTCGACATCGGCGCCGACCTCGCGACGCCCGAAGGCGCCGCCAACAGCGCGAAGATCGTGCGCATCGACGAGCACCATGTGTCCGAGGTCGAGGGCTGGATCGACGAGGTCGACGGCGCCAATCCGCCGCTGCGCGCGTTCGTGATGCCGTCGGGCTGCGAGCTCGCCGCGCGGCTCCACCTCGCGCGCACCGTGTGCCGGCGCGCCGAGCGCCTGATGGTCTCGCTCGGGCAGCTCGAGCCCGTGGGCGCGGGGCCGCTCCGCTACATGAACCGCCTCAGCGACCTTCTGTTCGCCATGGCCCGCCGTGCCAACCACAACGCGGGCGTGGGCGATGTGCCGTGGGTTCCCGCGCGCCGCTAGGTCACGCCGTTCCGAAGATGCGGTCGCCCGCGTCGCCGAGGCCGGGCACGATGTAGAAGCGCTCGTTGAGCCGCTCGTCGATCGCCGCCGCGTGGATCGGCAGGTCGGGGTGCGCCTTGCGCAGCGCGGCCACGCCCTCGGGCGCGGCGACGAGCACGACGAGCTGGATGTCGGTGCAGCCTGCGTTCTTCAGGAGGTCGACCGCGTGCACCGCGCTGCCGCCGGTCGCGAGCATCGGATCGACCACGATCGCCGGGCCGCGCGCGATGTCGGGCGGCATCTTCGCGTAGTAGGTGACGGGCTTCGCGGTCTTCTCGTCGCGGTAGATGCCGATGTGCGCGACATGCGCCTCGGGGAAGAGCGAGAGGAAGCCGTCCATCATCGCGAGGCCCGCGCGCAGGATGGGCACGATGGTCGTCGGCGCGGCGAGCTGCGTTCCGCGCGCGACCGCGACGGGCGTCTCCACATCGACCGCGCGCACGGGCAGGTTGCGGCTCACCTCGTAGGCCATCAGGCCCGCGATCTGGTTGAGCAGCTGGCGGAACTGCTCGTGCCGCGTGCGGCGGTCGCGCATGACCGTCAGCTTGTGCTGGATCAGCGGATGGTCGTACACCTTGACATGCGGGAACCGCGGATCGGTCGATGGCATGCGCGCAGCATACTTGCGCGCGGCGCTCACATGCGCTCGGGCGCCACGATGCCGTAGAATCCCCTGCGGCAACAGCGCCCCCCACAGGTCGAGCACGTCGCTGTCCTTCTCGGAAGGCTTCAAGAAGGCCACCCGCGCGCCGCCCGGCGCGAGCGCGACCTGGGCGGGAGGGCGGCCGCCGAGCGGCGGATCGGAAAAGATGCGCTCGAAGCCGAGCACGGG
>JBJTOV010000038.1:0-8710 GCA_046074745.1 Planctomycetota bacterium
ATCGAAACCGCGATGTCGCGCGGTGCCAGGCAGGTGCCAGGCACCAACCTGGCGCACCCGGCACCTGACTGGCACCGATTCAAGCTGTGCCGCGCACCTACCAGGTACGCCTGGTAGGTGCCAGGGAGGTGCCAGGCACCAAAGACAGCCGGCGCGCGGCTGCGTGTTTTCCGATCGAAACCGCGATGTCGCGCGGTGCCAGGCAGGTGCCAGGCACCAACCTGGCGCACCCGGCACCTGACTGGCACGGTTCTTAGCGGGGGCGTGCGATGAGCTTGATCGCCCCGTTCGAGGTCTGCACGCTCGACTCCTCCCGCACCGACCCCAGTTCCACCGTCATGCTCGCCGTTCCCCGCTCGGGTACCAGCGCGCGCTTCGCCGGGTCGACCAGCGTGATCGCCCCGCCGATCGTGCGAGCCACGATGCGCCCCTCGAAATCTCCGCCCACCGACAGTTGCACCCCGCCGTTCCTCGACTCGAGGTCGACCGCTGCATCGCTGCCCTCGGCAAGCGTCACCACGATCGCGCCATTCGTCGTTCGTGCCCGCACGCTTCCACCGATTCCGTCGAGCGTGATCGCGCCGTTGTCCGAGCGCGCGTCCACGCCGCCCGCGTGGCGCTCGACATCGATCGCGCCGTTGCGCGTCACGATCTTCAGCGCGCCTCCCGTGCCGCGCGCGCGCACCGCACCGTTCATCGACTTGAGCGAGCTGTCGCCCGCCGCCGGCACGCGCACCGTCACATCGGCCGCGTCGCGCGGCATCTGCTTGCCCGCGAACACCACCTGCACCACGATCGTCCCATCGGAGTGACGCTCCGCGAACAGCCGCGTCGTCTCGGCGCGACGCTTCGCGTCCTTCTCATCCGTGCCGTCGACCTTGAACGACGCACGCACCTCGACCTCGCGCAGCATCGGGTCCGACTCCAGCACGATCGACCCGTTGCCGGTCTCGGCGACCACGCGCTGCGCCGCATCGGCTGCTTCGTTGTCGCGCAGCGCGATCGACACATCGCGCTCGAAGCGCTGCACATGCTGCTCGCCCCGCTCCACTTGCTCGCTCGACGCGCACGCGAAAGGCAACCCGAGGGCGATCAAGGTCGAGGCAACGAGGTTCACAACCGACATGGGGTGCTCCAGCAATGGCTTGTTCGGATCCAGAAACCGCATCCACGGCCCCGAGAACGCAGGTCCGAGCAGGTTCTCCCATTATTGGCACATCGCGGGCGGTGTTGTGGGCCGATGCGCGCACCGCCGAAAGAAGACCTGCACCCCGCAGCGTGGCGGGCGCGCGACTCCGACCCCGCCAACGGCCCCCGCCCGCGGCCCCAGACAGAAGAAGAACAGAGCCATGAACCTCACCCCGAACTTCGACCGCGTCCTCGAGCAGCTCTTCTCGCACCTCGTCACCGGCGAGCGCCGCGCCGCCCGCGACCTGATCGACACCGTCTACACCGCGGGCATCGACGCCGAGACCGTCTCGAAGGATGTGTTCTGGCCGACCCTCGAGGCCGTCAGCTCGCTCTACCGCAAGGACCAGATCACCACCCTCTCGCACCACTACGCGACGCGCCTTCTGCGCATGCTGGTCGACCAGGCGCAGGCCCGCTACACCATGAACGCGACGCGCAGCCGCCGCGTCTGCATGTTCTGCGGCCCGAACGAGACCGAAGAGCTTGCCGGCCAGCTGGTCGCCGACCTGCTCGAGGCCGACGGCTACGAGGTCACCTTCGCAGGCGGCGGCGTGGCGAACGACGAGATCAAGGAAGAGCTCACCAACCGCGAGCCCGATGTCCTGCTCCTGTTCGCGTCGAGCGCGAAGGACGCGCCCTTCATCCGCGAGCTCATCGACTCGCTGCGCGAGAACGGCGCCTATGCGAACACCCAGATCGTCGTCGGCGGCGGCATCTTCAACCGCGCCCCGGGCCTGGCCGAGGAGATCGGCGCCGATGTCCACGCGAGCTCGCCGCGCGACCTGCTCGAGAAGCTGACTTCGCACGCCGCCACCCGCAACGAGCGCTTCACGAAGACCACCACGCGCTCGAAGCGCGAGGCGGCCTGAGCGAACCACGCCTGAATCAAGCCACCCGACCCACGCAACCCGCGCGCCGCCCCCGAAGGCGGCGCGCGGCATTTTTTGAGATTTCCGCCGCCAGCCTTACGGGTCACGCCCCGCCTCGCCGCTGCAAGCAGCAACACGACCTCATGAGCCACGCCAGCTCAGACCATCAGCCCCGCCAGCCTCACGCCTAAATCCTCGCGCCGCTTCCCTCAGCGCCGTCGCAAGAAACCCGCCTATCTCCTCACGCCGTCGCCCGCCCCGCGCGGGCGGCGGTGGTTTTCGGCACCGATCTGAGAGACCACGCACTCCTCGCGCGGACTCCTTCCGCCGCGCCGATCCTGAAACGCGTGCAGATCGGCAGCACCACCGCGCGCATCGCGTTCGACCGCATCACCGCTTTCACAGTCACCGCGCGCTCCGGCCTCGGCCACACCTTCACGCCCATCACGCTCCTCGGCAACGCATGGACTGCCGTGCCCAACCTCCCCAACCGCGTGTCGATCGGTAACACCGCACCCCTCACCGACCTCCACAAGACCCTGCACATCGACTTCTCCGCGCCAATGTCGAACAGCACCTTCGCCTTCCCACCCGACACCGTCAGCCTCCTCTGATCCGCCCCCGCGCAGCCGGCGCGGCGCCCCGCGTTCCGCCGGTGGCGCCGCGCCCGTTTTTGCGCCGCGCTACGCTGCGCAAATGGCCAACGAAGCGTTCCCCGGCATCGGTCCCATCCCCTTCGTCGACGGTTCCTCGCGCGAGCCGCTCGGCTTCCGCCACTACCGCCCCGACGAACTCGTCGAGGGCAAGCCCATGAAGGACCACCTGCGCTTCGCCTCGTGCTACTGGCACACGATGCGCAACGGGCTCGGCGACCCCTTCGGCGGCCCGGTGGCGCAGATGCCGTGGGACGACGGCAGCGACTCGACCGACAACTGCCTGCGCCGCGCCGACGCCTTCTTCGAGTTTCTCTCCAAGTGCCGCATCGGCTTCTGGTGCTTCCACGACCGCGACATCGCGCCCGAGCGCGCCACGCTGCGCGCCTCGAACGCCGACCTCGACCGCGTGGCCGCCCACTGCGCCGCGCTGCAGAAGGCGCACGGCGTGCGGCTCCTGTGGGGAACCGCGTGCCTGTTCGCCCACGCGCGCTTCGTGTCGGGCGCGGCCACCAGCCCGCGCGTCGAGGTGTTCACGCACGCAGCCGCGCAGGTGAAGAAGGCGCTCGAGACCACCCATGCGCTCGGCGGCGAGGGCTATGTGTTCTGGGGCGGCCGCGAGGGCTACACCTCGCTCATCAACACCGACATGAAGCGCGAGCGCGACCATCTCGCGCGGCTCCTGCACCTCGCCTGCGACCACGCCGCCGCGATCGGCTTCAAGGGCCAGTTCTACATCGAGCCAAAGCCGCGCGAGCCGAGCGTGCACCAGTACGACTCCGACGCGGCGGCCTGCATCGCCTTCCTACAGGAATACGGCCTGAAGGACCGCTTCAAGCTCAACATCGAGACGAACCACGCCACGCTCGCTGGACACACGGTCGAGCACGAGCTTGCGGTGTGCCGCATCTCGGGTGTGCTCGGTTCGGTCGACGCCAACAGCGGCACCGACCACTGCGGCTGGGACACCGACGAGTTCCCGACCGACCACCGCCTGTGCGCGAAGATGATGCTCGAGATCCTGGCCGCGGGCGGCTTCACCACGGGCGGCCTGAACTTCGACGCGAAGCGCCGCCGCGAGAGCTTCGAGCCGGTCGACCTCTTCCACGCGCATGTCGCGGGCATGGAGGCCTTCGCGCGCGGCCTGAAGATCGCCGCCGCGGTGCGCGCCGACGGCCGCATCGCGGAGTTCGTCAAGGAGCGCTACGCGAGCTGGGATTCGGAGCTCGGCCGTCGCATCGCGTCGGGCCGCGCCACCATGGGCGAGCTCGAATCGCTCGCGCTCGACGCGACCTCGTGGCCCGTCGCAAGCGGCCGCCAGGAGATGCTCGAGCACATCCTGCATGGACTGATGTGAGGCCCGCGATGACGCTCGACGACGCGCGCCGCATGCTGCACGAGTGGGTGTCGAACCCCGCGCTCCGCCACCACATGGAGTGCGTGGCCGCCTGCATGGGCGCCTACGCCGACACGGCGGCGCCCGCCGAACGCGAGCGCTGGATGCTCGCGGGGCTGCTGCACGACCTCGACTGGGAGCGCCACCCGACCGCCGCCGAGCACCCGCGCGTCGCGGTCGCCCACCTGCGCGCGCACGGCGTCGACGAGCACATCCTGCACGCGATCATGGCGCACGCGCCCTACACGGGCACCGCGCGCGACACGCCGATGGCGCGCCACCTCTTCGCGGTCGACGAGCTCGCGGGCTTCATCGTGGCCTGCGGCAAGGTCCGGCCCGACGGCGTGGCGTCGCTCGAGCCGGCGAGCGTGCGCAAGAAGCTGAAGAACCCCGCGTTCGCGGCCGCGGTGTCGCGCGAGGACATCGCGACGGGCGTCGCCGAGCTCGGCGTCGACGAAGACGCGCACATCGCGCGCTGCATCGCGGCGATCCGCGCGGTTTCGCCGCAGTGACGGCGCCGAGCTTGCGCGTCACACCGTCGATTCGCGGCTCGGCCTGCGCCACGCCACCACCGCAGAACCTCCGAAACCGCCGCCCGTCATGCGCGCGCCGAGCGCGCCCGCCGCGCACGCGCGCTCGACGATTCCGTCGAGCTCGGGCACCGAGACATCGAAGTCGTCGCGCAGCGACGCATGGCTCTCGTTGAGCAGCGCGCCGAAGCGCACGAGGTCGCCCGAAGAGAGCGCGCGCACCGCCTCCTCGACGCGCGCGTTCTCGCGCAACACATGCCGGGCGCGCCGCGCAAGCCGCGAAGGAAGCGCCTCGATCTCGCTCCACCGCGCGCGCGGCAGCGCGGCAAGCTGCGCGACGCCGAGCGCGGCCGCCGCGCTCTCGACATCGGCGCGCCGCGCGGCGTATCCGCCGTCGCGCAGCGCATGGCGCACGCCTGAATCGACGATCTCGACGACGAGATCCGAAGGAAGCGCCACCGTGCGCGACTCGAGCCTGGCGCAGTCGAGCGCGATCGCCTCGCCCGCGCGCGCATGCGTCACGCACCACTGGTCCATGATTCCGCAGGGCACGCCCGCGTGCGCATGTTCGGCGCGCTGGCAGAGAAGCGCGAGCTCGCGCGCAGGCAACGACGCGTTGGCAGCCGCGAGCGCCGCGCGCGCCACCGCCACCTCGAGCGCGGCGCTCGACGAAAGCCCGGCGCCCACCGGCACATCGCTCGCAACCGCCATCGAGAGCGGCGGCACGCCCACGCCCGCGCGCCGCAGTTCGGCCAGCACGCCCGCGGCGTAGCGCGTCCACGCGGAGTCACCGCCCCACTCGCTCGCAAAGCGGTCCTCGCGCGACTCGACCGCGCATGCAGCGGTCGTGGCCGCAAGCGCCATGGGCAGCACGCATCCACCCGCGTAGTCGATGTGGTCGCCGATCAGGTTGACGCGGCCCGACGCGCAGCCCTCGGCGCTCGGCGCGCCGCCGTACACCTGCGCAAACAGCACGCGCGCCCGCTGCGCGGCGTCACTTGCCGCCAAGCCACACGCCCCGCAGCAGCGCGGCCTCGGTATCGAGCGCGGGCGTGCCCGAGATCGCGGCCAGGCCTTCCTCGACGAGCGTCTTGTCCTGCAGCTGATGGCCGATGTAGGCGAGCACGAGGCCGTAGCCCGGCCTGTCGTCGCCGCGGGTGATGCGCTGGCGCATCAGCTTGACGGCGCGGTCGAGCCGCTCGGGCGCGGGAAGCAGCCCGCGGTCGTAGCGCGCGTCGATCAGCTCGGGATACCTGACGAACATGTTGCGCAGCGTGAGCGCCGACGACAGGTAGAGGCCCGCGCCGATCTGGGCGTTGGCGATGCCCGCCTCGGTGAGCGGGTTTCCGCTCGCCATGTCGTAGGCCTGTCGGAAACGCGATTCCGCGCTGAAGTACTCGGCGCGGCGCAGGAGATCCTCGCCCTGCCGCACCAGTTCGTCGACGCGGCGCCGGTCGTCGGTGCCGAGCTCGCTGATGGTGCGTCCGTGGCGCAGGATCTCGGCATACTCCGCCACCGAGCGCGGCTTTCCGCGCACCTTCTCGCGGTCCTCCTCGCGGAGGTCCTCGGCGCCCTGCGGCATCGGCGCATCGCCTGGCAGCGTGGGCACGGCCACGGGGCGCGCGTCGCCATCGGAAGTCTTCGCAGGCTTCTCGGCCTCGCCTTCCGCAGCCTTGGCTCCATCGCCCTCGGCGGGCTTGATGGCGTCGGCGTCTGCGGGCTTCGTCGCCGTCGGCGCGCGCAGCTTGGCAAGATCCTCGCGAATCTGCCGCATCAGCGCGGGGTCGACGCTCACATTCTTCGTGGGGTCGTTCGCGTAGGTGCGCGCGATGCCCTCGAGGATCTCGTCGTAGGTCTTCGGCGTGGTGCGCTGCGCGTCGAGGCGCAGTTCGTCGCCGATCCTCGGCGGCGGAATCTCGAGCGTCATGCGCTGCGTGAGCGTCAGGTCGAGCGCGGCGCTCGGGCGAACCGCATCGAAATCCTCGGGCTTGGCGAGGCCGGCCGCGATGTCCTGGCGCGCGCGCGCCTGCTCGTAGAGGTCAAGGCCCGAGCGCACGATCGGATCGTTCAGGTTCTCCGCCTGCAGGCCGCGCAGCGGCGACGCGATGTATCGGATCGGGTCGCCGTTCTGGGCGCGGCTCGTCTCGACGAGGCGATCCTCGCCGTAGTCCCAGCGGCCGGCGTTCGGCGAGATCATCGCGCCCGCGCGATCAAGGCGCATGTCGGCGTCGACCCTCTGCTGCACGCCGCCCGCCGTGGGCACGCCCGTCGGGGTGCTCTCGCGGCGATACTGGAAGTCGCCCATGCCCTGCGCAAGGCGGAAGCGGTCGGCGGCGTAGTTGGTGCCGATGAACTGCGGGCTCGAGTACGCGGCGTCGGCCTCGAACGAGTAGGTCGCGTCGGACCCGGTTGCGCCGCGGAAATCGGTGGCCGCCGTGTAGCCGACCGACCCGCGGAAACCGCGCCCGCCCGCCACATTGCCGGTCACGAGCAGGTTGCGCGCGCCGTAGTCGACGCGCTGCGTGGGCGCGTTGTAGCCACCCGATCCGACCTGCGTGTTCGCGTCGAGCGCGTTGCCCTGTCCAAGCGCCTGGCTGCCCGAGCGGCCGCGGATCCAGCTGAAGGTCTGGCCGTCCATCGCGCCGCCGCTGCCGAGCGATTCGCCGCGACCAGCCTCCATCGGATTGCGCGCGGGGTTGTAGCGCGAGCCCGAGCCCTGCGTCTGCGACAGCGCGGCCTGCGCCACCGCAAGGGCAAGCGTGGCCCCGATCAACATCGTGTGACGGCGGGGCAGGTTGGTTGAATGCAGGTTCGGCATCGTGGCTCCCATCAGATCCCATCTGGCGCGTCGGAAGTATCGGCCGTGATGGCCGAAAGGCAAGAAATCTGCGCCCGCTCAGCCAACCGTGGGCGCGGGGCGCGCAGCCTGCGCGGCGGCGGCGCGGAAGCGGGCGGCGAGCTCGGCGGCCAGTTCGGGGCTCGTCGACTGGACGGCGAAGACGAGGTCGCCCTCGCGATAGATCTGCACCACGCCGTTCGGATCGCCCGCATCGGTGCCACCCGGCATCTCGACCGAGAAGAGTTCCCCCGTCGGCATCGGCTGCGGTCGGCCGAAGGCGTCGAACACCGTGTAGCGGTCTTCGTCGCGCAGCACGATCACGCTTGCGAACAGCCGCTGACCCCTGCGCTGCGCCTCGAGGAACGCCAGAACCCCCGAGCCGCCCGGCAGCCGCACGCGGTCGGTGCCGATCCAGCGGAACGCGGTGCCCTGCGCGCCAACGGCACCGATCTCGGGCACCGCCACCGCCGTTCCGAGCACATCCTCGAGCTCTCGCGCGATCTCGGCGCGGCCGAACGAGGGCTCCGCGCCCACATGCACCGCCTGCACCACGCGCTGCGCGTGCCGCGCCGACACGGCGTCGGCCAGCTCCGACAGCGTGGTGCCCGCGGGCAGTTGCTGGCGGTTGCCGAGGCGCGGCCCGAAGACTCCGATAAACACCGAGAAGAGGACGAGCGCCACGGTCGCCGCAACCGCGGGGCCGCTGACCTCGGGCCGCCGATGGGGTGGAGCGGCGACGGTCGCGCGCACGGCGTCCGGCGCGGGCACCGCGGAAGGGTCGACAGACCGCCCGACGGAGTCCGCCGCGGCGGCATCGCTGGAAGCCTCTCTGGAAGCCTGCGTGGCAGCCTCGCCTCGCGCATCAACCGAAGCCTCGTCCCGCGGCGCCTCGCCGCCATCAGGTTGCTCGACTGGTGTCGCGTCGTCGCTCACAAGGTGCATGGTACGCCGCCCTGCACGGCGCCGTTCCCGACATCGGTAGGATCCGACCTCTCGGGCACTCCGCCCGCGATGGAGCCCCCATGCCCCGTTCCGCACCCGCGTACATCACGACGCCCATCTACTACGTGAACGACCGCCCGCACATCGGGAGCGCGTACACGACGACGCTCTGCGACGTGTGGGCGCGCGCGATGCGGCTCGACGGCCGCGACGTGTTCTTCCTGACCGGCACCGACGAGCACGGCGGAAAGGTCGAGAAGAGCGCGAAGGAGCGCGGCATGACGCCGCAG
>JBJTOV010000039.1:0-5774 GCA_046074745.1 Planctomycetota bacterium
CATCCTGCTCTCCCACCACGGCCAGCTCGAGCACGGCGCCGCCAAGCTGCCCGCCACGCCCGAGGCGGTGTTCGTCGCCATGCTCGACAACCTCGACGCGAAGACGCAGGCCGTGCTCACCGCGGCGCGCCGCGAGTACGCAGGCGGCGGCGACTGGACCGACAAGGTCTGGGCGCTCGATTCGAAGGTCTATCGACCCGATCCGCTGGCGTGAGCGCGGCATCGAGGCGGCGAGATGGGTGTGAGTCGACGCCCGTGGCGTCGGTTCGCCCGAGAGAGCTCGAAGCCCGACAATCCTTCGACCGGTACGAGGAGCGTCTGACCGCTCTCTGCGAGTGTCACGAGGAGGGACGGCTCGAAGAAGTCGACGCGTGACGCCTTGAAGCTGCCGAGTTCGCGCCCTCTGTCCTGGCAGGAGCCCGAAAGCGTTCCGGTCACCACCCGAGGCGTCGGCCGAATCATGGTCGCGGGGGAGGCGAGGCCGTTGACTGCGATGGCCAGCGCGACACTCACGGCCATCAGGGCGCGCGCCGCGCGCGATGCGGTCGCCTCATCGGTCGACTGGTCCTTCACGGCGAACATGTTCCTGTCTGCACGCGCGTTCCAAAGCAGCGGTCGTCACCAACGGACTGCGCGGCCCTCGGGACGATCGACGGTTCGGAGCACATCCGAATCTCGGAGCCCGCGGTCGTCCTTTCCTGCAGGTCGCGCGGCGGTGCGCATTGGTTTCCGCCGCTTTCGGCTCCAACGCGTGAAAGCGCCCCGATGGGTTGGAAACGAGGCTCGTCTTCTCGGAACCTCGCCGATCGCGGCTTGGAATCACGGTGTCTGACGCGGCGTCGTTCGCCGGCCCGCGTGGCCGCGGATCGTCCCGCCCGCCCGAGCAGTCGAGAGGAGTTTCGCGCGATGCTCTCCCTTCCAACCGAGACCGAACCGTCAGCGCCGTCGGACAAGCCTGTCGCTGATCCGCTCGAAGGCCGCACCACAGACGACGCGCAGCGCGTTGCCGAAGGCATGTTCGATCCAGACGCGAGAGTGAAGGAGCTGGCCACGGTCGCGATCGTGCGCTTCCAGCGCGGCGAAGTGGCCGAGGCGGTCGCGCTTGCCGAAAGAGTCGCCGAAGGATGCATCGCGGAGTTTCCCCACGGGCGTGCGCTGTCGGTTCTGACGGAGCTGCTGCGAGGCGCGCTTGCGGCGGCCTCCGATCCGAGCGTGCTCGTTGGGCTCGGTGCGTTCGTCGAGCGCGCGTTCTTCCGATGCGCGCTCGAACGGATCGAGGGCGATCCTGCGACGGACCAGAAGCGGGCGTGGGAGCGGGGGCGGCTGCAGCGTGCGTTCGATGCGCTGCTCGAGCTGCATGTGCTCTGCGATCCTGCGAGAGCCATGGAACTGCACCGCTTCGCGGCCAGGCGCGACATGCCGCTTGTCTCCGAAGCGGACGGCGAAGCGATGCGATGGGCAAGGCGCCCGCCGAGTCGCAAAGCCATGCTGCCGCGCGCGGCGCATGGCGAGGGTGCCGTGCTCGCGCGCATCGACGCCCGTGGGAAGCTCGCGGCCGCGCGCGCCTACCTGTCGGTGCGCATTGCGGACACCGCCGCAGCAGACCCGATGCTCGAGCACTGCATCGAGGCGATCCGCATGCTTGCGGTGCGCCGCTTCGAGTCGGGCGAATTCGGCGCAGGCATCGCGATCCTGTCGGATCTCGTCGAGAAGCGCGATGTCGTCTGGTGGCTTGCGAACCCGATGGAGGGTCACATGCCGGCGCTGATCGAAGCCGATCTCGGGCTGGCGCTGCGCGCGCTTCGATTCATGCAGGGAACGGCGCTCGAGGATGCGAAGTCCCTCGTCGTCGGTCGCGTGGTGCAGCGGGTTGCGGCGGGCGACCACGGGCTCCTCGCGCAGTCGGCGGAGGCGCTTGGGGAACCGTTCTTCCATCGCGTGGTCGCTGGGCTCTCCGAGATGCGCGCCTTCGACCGCGCGATCGAGGCCGCGGGCTTTCTCGAAGGCGCGGCGCGTCATGAATGCATGGCGGACATCGCGGTGCGACGCGGCGATCTCGGCTTGGCGGCCGCCGAACTGCGCCGTTGGAAGGACCTTGACTGCTCGCGGGGCGGCGCACGCGGAAACAGGCGGACGGTGGATGAGGCGATCGCAGCGGCGGTCAGGGACTCGGCTGGATGCGATGACTGCAGCGGAATCCACGAACTCGTCGAACTCGCGGAGACATGCAACGGGGTCGATCGGCACCACCTCGATGCGGCGCGCCGCCGCATCCTCGATCGATCGGTCGTGGCGCTGAACGCCACGATTCTCGCAGGAAGCGCGCCCGACGCGATGCAGCGCTGGCGGGGCGCGCGCGAGAACCGGCGGAAGATCCACCGCGACCGCGGGGCTGATTTCGCGGAGCTCGACAAGGCGGAGGATCGCCTCGCGCGGTGGTTGCTTGCCGCGGGGAACCTCGACGATGGCCTGCAGGTCGCGCGGAGCGCGTGGAAGACCGAGTTCCTGCGCGATCACCTGCTCGGCCTTGCGAAGGAGTCGATGGATCGGGGAAGTGCGCCGAATGCGGCGCGGTTCCTCGAGGCGGCGGAGTCGATCGCGAGGGGCATGAACGACTTCGCGACGCTGACTGTGATCGGAATCCAGTATCTGCGGCTCGGCGAGAGCGGCCGCGGAAAGCAGGTCCAGCACGATGCCCGTGCGCTCCATGAGGAAGCGGAGTCCCGCCGCCAGCAGGAGGAAGACGACTGGTTCTACGACGACTGAGCGTCGCGGGCCACCGCGCCGCGCCAGCCGTGCCGGCGGGTGGCACGCGCGAACAAGGCACGGATCGCCGCGCGGTCAATGCGTGGCGGCCTCGGCCAGGAACCTGTCCACATTGTCCTGCGTGATCAGATCGATGCCCGTGTCGATCGACTGCGGCGTACGGAGGCCGATCGACGCCTGCCACAGCATCAGGATCGACATCGAGCCCTGCAGCCTCGGAATGGTGGAGGACGACGAGTCGATCACGCCTTCCTTCACGGCCTCGAGGATCGGGCGGATGCCATCGATGCCGACGAACTTGATCTGTCCGGCCGTGACCTTGCCCGCCTTGCCCGCGTCTCTGATCGCTGCGGCGATTCCGATCGGACCGGACGCGTCGCAGCAGAGATAGCCCGTGAGGTCGGGATGCGCGGCGAGCACGGCCGCGGCCTGCCGGCGCGCGGTCTCGATGTCGTCGTTGTCGGTGCCGCCGTCGACCACGCGGATTCCAGCGTGCCGCCTGAGCACGGCGAGCTGCGCCTCGTAGCGTGCGCGGTGGTTCGGCGCTGAGGGAAAGCCCTGCATGACCGCCACCTTGCCCGTCGAGCCGATGAGCGCGACGAGCCGCTCGGCCGCGATCGTTCCCTGGCGGGCGAAGTCGTTGCCGACGCTCGTGATGCTCGGGTCGGGCGACGGCGAGTCGAAGAGCACGACAGGAATCCCCGCGTTTCGCAGGCGGTTGATCGCAGCCATGTGGTCGACCGTGTCGACGGGATCGATCGCCACGCCTGACGGGCGGTTCTCGGCGAGCCTGTCGAGGATCGCGTTCTGCTCGGCGGCGTCGCAGATCGACGGTGGCGCGTAGTCGACCGCGACCTCGACGCCGAGCGCGCGCCCGAGCGCCGCGGCCTGCTCGCGCGCGCCCGCGCAGACCTCGAGGTACCACGGATGCGCGACCTTCGGAACGATGACGAAGCGAAGGGGCGTTGACATGTCTGGTCCTCGGAGCGGGATGTCCTGGGCTGGGTCGATCTCGGCGATCGAAGCCCGCAGCGACAAAGCGCAGTGTAACGGTGAACTCGGCGGTTCACCGCGATCGGGCGGGTTGCGCGTGGCCCGTCCACGACGCTGCCGCGCCGTTCGCGGCGAGCAGCAGCGGGTTCACGCGCGCGGCATCGTGAACGGAAACGGCCAGGTGCGGTCGGTGGCGAGCGCGTGGGCGGCGCTCGCGTCGCGGTTGGCGGCGACGCGCGCGCGAAGGGCGTTCAGTTCGGTGGCGCGTTCGGCGCGGGCGCGCTCGATCGCGCGGCGCATCGAGACGAAGGCGGCGCGCTTCTCGGCGCGGGTGCCCGCGATCGCTGCGCGCAGCGCGCGCTTGGTGCGGCCATCGTCGCCGAACGGGTCCTGCTCGAGCGCGCGCAGCGCGTCGGGCGTGGCGGCCGGGTCGAACGCGGGCACGAAGCGAGCGAGCGGCGCGAGGCGCGTGGCCGTCGCGACCGCCATGGGTGCAAGAGTGCCGCGCGCGGGCGCGCCGAGGACGGACGACATCCATGCCTCCATCGCGCGGTCGTAACGGGCGCCGCCCGTGCCGTGGATGAAGAGGTCGCACGCCGCGGAGCGCGCGATCGCGGTGAGCGCGAGCGCGCGGGGGGCGAGCAGCGCGCCGGGCGCGGCCGAACCCACGAGCGGCGCGCGCGTGCCCGCCTTCGCGTCGAGCGTCCAGAACGGAACCTCGTCTGCGGCGACGGGCGCGATGCGCTCGCCCGCGACGGCCGCGTTGTAGGCCGCGCGCGAACCCTCGAAGCGCGCGCGCAGCATGTCGGCGAAGGTCGTGCGCGCAAGCTGCGTGGCGCCGAGCGTGTGCGATACGGGCACGGAGGGCCCGAGCAGCGCGTTCGCCGCGTGGGCCATCTGCATCGCAAGGTTGGCGCGCCCGCGCTCGGCCGCCACCGCCGACTCGATGCGGGCAAGCGCCGGCTCGATCTCGACCGGGACCTCGTGCGCGCGCTCGCTGCGCATGGTGCGCACGGGCCTGCGCAGCGCGTTCGGGCCCGCGCCGCGCGGAGAGCGCTCGAGCGCAAGGCGCGCGAGGCGGCCGGCGACGAGCGCGGGATACGCGACCAGCGACGCGTCGTTCAGGTCGTGGTCGACCACCACATGGACGAGCGCGGCGCCCGCACGCGCGGCGATCTCCGCACCGAACAGGAACTTCTCCGCGATGCCCGCATGCCAGACGCCCGCCTGGTGCCCGGTCATCACGATGGGGCGGTCGGTGGGAAGGCCGAGCTCGAGGCGCGTGGCGCGGCGCCACTGCGCGAGCGCTTCGCCCGCGAAGCGCGTGTCGCCTGCACCGAGGAAGTGCGCGCGAACCTGCGCGGCCACATCCGCGGCGGACGCGTCGCGGTACGCGGCATGCGCCGCGCTCACGCCACGCTCCCGCTCGGGCTTTCCTCGCCGAGACCGTCCATCGCGCGTGCGGGCAGCCGCGCGGCGCAGCGGCGGATCTCGCGATGCATGGTGTCGCGGTAGACCCTGAGCCGGAGCTCGGGCTCGTCGAGACCGCTGCCGAAGGTGCGGGTCATGTCGACATAGATCCGTCGCACCGCGAGCTCGCGGACGCGCAGCCCCGCGGCGCACGCCTGCACCCAGAACTGCATGGGGAACTCGTAGCCGCACGCGTCGAGGCGGAGATTCGCGCACACGCTGGCGCGGTAGGCCTTGAAGCCGCAGAACGCGTCGGTGATGCCGAGCGAGAGCCGCTCGTTGAGCTCGCGGGTGAGGAGCGCGTTGATGCGGCGGCGGTCGTCGGGCGCGGGGTCGCCGGGCAGCGTTTCGTCGAGGTAGCGCGAGCCCGACACGATGTCGCAGCCACCGCGCGCGAGCTCGGCCACGAACGCAGGCAGGCTGGCGGGCTCGTGCTGCTCGTCGCAGTCCATCGAGATCACCCAGTCGTAGCCGCGAAAATCGGCCCATTCGAGCATGTCCTGCATCGCGCGCCCGTAGCCACGATTCTTCCCGTGGCGGATCAC
>JBJTOV010000040.1:0-4943 GCA_046074745.1 Planctomycetota bacterium
CTGAAGCCGCTGCCCGCGAAGCATGTCGACACGGGCATGGGCCTCGAGCGCCTCGTCAGCGTCATCCAGGACAAGCGCTCGAACTACGACACCGACCTCTGGTCGCCCGTGTTCGAAGCGATCCGCGCGCGCACCGGCGCGCGTCCCTACGGCGGCAAGCTCGACGACCACACCGACATCGCCTACCGCGTCATCGCCGACCACATCCGCTGCCTCACCATGGCGCTGGCCGACGGCGCCGCGCCCTCGAACGAAGGCCGCGGCTATGTGCTGCGCCGCATCCTGCGCCGCGCCGTGCGCCACGGCCACCAGACCCTCGGCGTGCGCGGCCCGTTCCTCAAGGACCTCGTGCCCGCGGTCGCGGCCAGCCTCGGCGGCGCGTTCCCCGAGCTCGCGCCCGCGGCCAAGCGCGTCGCGCAGGTGATCGAGGAAGAGGAGATCCAGTTCGGCAAGACGCTCGAGCGCGGCCTCGCGCTCTTCGCCGACGCCGCCGCGCGCGTGAGGAAGTCGGGCGGCACGAAGATCTCCGCCGACGACGCCTTCCGCCTGCACGACACCTGGGGCTTCCCCGTCGACCTCACGCAGGTGATGGCCGAGGAGGCGGGCCTTTCGGTCGATGTCGCGGGCTACGAGGCGCTCATGGAGGCCGCGCGCGAGAAGAGCCGCAGCGCCGGCGGCGGCGAGACGGGCATGCACTTCCCGCCCGACGCGATCGCGAAGCTCGAGGAGCTGCATGTCCACCCCACCGACGACCACGCGAAGTTCGCGGGCAAGGCGCAGAACGCCACGCTGATGGCCATCTGGAACGGCCGCAACTTCGACGAGCATGTCGAGGCCGACTCCACCGCGCTCCTCGCCTTCGTGTTCGACAAGACCCCGATGTACGCCGAGATGGGCGGCCAGGTCGCCGACCACGGCTCGTTCCGCGTCGACCGCGCCAGCGGCCACGGCGGCGACATCGAGCGCTCGAGCGGCGGAAGCTCGGTGTTCCTCGTCGAGGATGTGCAGCGCGCGGGCGCGTATGTGCTGCACATCGGCCGCCTGAAGCACGGCCGCATGAGCTGCGGCGAGACCGGCCAGCTCATGATCGAGCGCGACCGCCGCGAGGCGATCCGCGCCAACCACAGCGCGACGCACGCGCTCAACCTCGCCCTGCGCGCCGTCGCGGGCGACGAGGTCGAGCAGAAGGGCTCGCTCGTCGACGGCGAGAAGCTGCGCTTCGACTACGCCGCGAAGTCCGCGCTTTCGCTCGAGGAGATCAAGGAGGTCGAGCGCCGCGTCAACGACGCGATCGCCGCCAACCTCGCGGTCGACGCGCGCGAGGTGCCGCTCGCGAAGGCGCGCGAGATCAGCGGCGTGCGCGCCGTGTTCGGCGAGCGCTACCCCGACCCCGTGCGCGTGGTCTCGATCGGCGCCACCGTGGCCGAGCTCGTCGCCAAGCCCGCCGATCCGCGCTGGAAGGAGCTCTCGATCGAGTTCTGCGGCGGCACGCACCTCGCGTCGATGGGTGAAGCGAAGCAGTTCGTGCTCGTGAGCGAGGGCGGCCTCGCCGCCGGCGTGCGCCGCGTGTTCGCGCTCACCGGCCCGCGCGCGATGGCCGCGCAGATGGCCGCCGACGGACTCGCGCAGCGCATCCGCGACGCCGCGAAGCTCGACGGCGAGCCGCTCGCGAAGGAGATCGCCGACATCGCGAAGCTGTTCGAGTCGCTCGAGCTCGGCGCCGTCGCGCGCGCCGAGCTCGACCGCGCGCTCGAGCCCGTCCGCGAGAAGTCGAAGGCCGCGCGCAAGCAGGCCGAAGGCGCCGCACGCGACGCCGCCGTCGCGCAGGCCCGCGAGATCGTCGAGTCGCACGCACGCGCGGGCGCAGGCAAGCCTCTCGTCGCCATGATCAACGGCGCCGACGCGGGCGCGCTGCTCGCCGCCATCGACGCCGCGCGCGCCAAGCTCGCCGACACGCCGATCCTCTTCCTTTCGCCCGACTTCGACGCAGGCAAGGTCGCGATCGCCGCCACCTGCCCGAAGGGCGCCATCGACAAGGGCCTGAAGGCCGGCGACTGGGTGAAGGCCGCGGCGCAGGCCTGCGGCGGCGCCGGCGGCGGCCGCCCCGACACCGCGCAGGCCGGCGGCAAGGACCCGGGCAAGACCCGCGAGGCGCTCGACGCGGCGGAGGCGTTCGCGAAGGACAAGGGGTGATGACGGGCAAGCGTCAGGCTGAAGCGAGGATTCCAACCAACCGCCCACAAACGCATCGTGGCGATCTTGAGCTCGCGATAAGCTCCGTCGCAGGACTTCCATGCCAACCCACGCACGGATCAGGTTCTCGAGCTATCCGAAGACCGAGGCTCCTCCTCACTTCGCCGAGCCATTGATCGGCGTCTTCGGAAAGCACGCGGCCTCCAACTCGACCCCGGAGCGTGAAAAGGGCCTCACCAGCGACGAGGTCCTTGCCCAGCTCGCCACGGATCTGCGGGCAATCGGCTTCGCGGTCGAGAGCGGCAAGTCGGCGGCGGAGCGCATCGAACGCCCCGTGTTCTTCGGTGAGAACGGAAAGGCGGAACTCCGCTACCAGATCGATGGATTCCACGCCGGTTGGCGCTGCGGCATCGAGATCAAGGCGGGCCGCGCGTTCACCAGCAACGCCGTGTACCGCGATCTCTTCCAAGCCGCGCTGATGGTCGATCTCGATTGTCTCTGCCTGGCCGTCCCGTTGAGCTACAAGTTCAAGTCGTCGGGGAAGCTCGGAATCAGCCGCGACTACGACAACGCGCGCGCCGTCGCGGACGCGCTCTACTCGCACAGCCGGCTTCGAATGCCCTACAAGCTGCTTGTCGTCGGATACTGAGCACTCAGTTCCGCTCACGCCAGGCGCAGCGGCACCAGACGCGTGGCACCTGAAGTCGCAGGCTTCGAGGGGACACGCGCTGAGTTCGCCCCCCCCCGATGAACCCGCGTCCTCGCCACGCCACCGCTGCCCCCCAGTCCTTGCCTTGTCCCCCCCGCCCGCTCGCTTTACGATCACCGAACCCGCGGGCGTTCGTCCGCCCTAGGCCCCGCACCCGAGGACTCCTCATGCGCTACTGGCTCTCGATCAACGACGGCAAGACCTACGGCCCGTACGACGCGGCCCAGCTCGCGGCGCTTGTCCAGAAGGGACGCATGGACCAGAGCTCCATGCTGTGCGCCGAAGGGTCCACCGACTGGGTGCCCGCGCCCGAGGCGCTGCCCGAGCTGTTCGGAGGCACCGCGCCCGCGCCGTCGCCCTCGCCCTCGCCGCGCACGCCGCGCGCCTCTGCCGACGGAGGGCGCCGCCCTGCGCAGCGGAGCGCACCCGAGCCTTCCGACGACGACGACGATGCCGAGGAGTACGACAACCGCCGCGCCCGCCGCGCGCGCGCGTACGACGACAGCCGCGACCCCGACGATCCGTCGGCGCCCGTCTTCTTCCTCACCCGCATCGTGGCGGCGCTCGTCGACTGGCTGGCGGGAATCGCGCGCGGAGGCATCTTCCAGACCGCGTCGCGCAACGCGTGGGGCTTCGGACAGTTCGCGTTCCTCGCGGGTGCGGCGGCGCTGCTCGCCTTCGCGATCATCTTCGCGGTGCGCATCGACTCGCTGTCGACGATGGGCTACGCGCTCATCGTGCCCGTGGCCGCGGCCGTCGGCCAGTACGCGGCGCTGCGCTTCGTGCCCACCAACGAACTGCTCGTGCGCAACAGCCCGCTCCGCGCGAGCGGCGAGACATTCTTCCAGCTGCTCGGCTTCGTGCTCGTCCTCGTCGCCGTGGGCATGGCGGGCCTCGGCATCTACTACGGCGTGAAGTTCGGCGAGATGGTCGAGCTCGCGGTGCCCGTCGTCGGCGCGGGAATCCTGGCCACCGTCGGCTTCCTGTTCTTCTCGCCGACCTCGCTCAGCCTCACCATCGACTCCTCCGCCACCGCAGGCGAGGACGGCCTCGCGCTCGTCGGAACGCTGATCAAGGCGCTGCTCGCGAGCTCGCGCTTCATCTTCGGCCTGCTTGCGATCGGCGGCGGCGTGGCGGCGGCCGTGGGAACCATCTGGTTCCTGGCCGACGCCGAGGACTTCCGCCCGCCCGCGGTCGCCCTCGCGGGCGCGTCGACGCTGGCGGTCGCCGCGGTGTACCCCGTGTACGCGTATGTGCTGGCCATCCTCTACTTCGTGCTCGTCGACGCACTGAAGGGCCTGATCTCGCTCGGCAGAAGAACGACGCGCCCGCGGCCTGACGCGCCGGCGCGCCCGCCGCGCCCGTCCCGTACATTGGCCGCATGTCCACCACCGCGCCCGTCGGATCAAATGTCTCCTCGCTGCTGAAGGAGGACCGCATCTTCCCGCCCACCGCCGCGCAGGCCGCGGGGCTTGGCGGCGCGTGGTGCGCATCGATCGACGAGTACCGCGCGCGCCACGCGCGCTCGATCACCGACCCCGAGGGCTTCTGGGCCGAGGTCGCGCAGGGCTTCGACTGGTTCACGCCGTGGAGCAAGGTCCTCGAGTGGAACTGCCCCGACGCGAAGTGGTTCGTCGGCGCCACCACCAACATCTGCCACAACGCGCTCGACCGCCATGTGCTCGCGGGCCATGGCCACGAGGTCGGCATCATCTGGGAGGGCGAGCCGAAGCCCGACGGGCGGCCCGAGGTGAAGCACCTGTCGTACGCCGAGCTCCTCGACGAGGTGTGCCGCTGCGCGAACGCGCTCAAGTCGCTCGGCGTGCGGAAGGGCGATGTGGTCACGCTCTACATGGGCATGGTGCCCGAGCTCGCCGTCGCCATGCTCGCCTGCGCCAGGATCGGCGCGGCGCACAGCGTGATCTTCGGCGGCTTCCCCGCGCCGTCGATCGTCGACCGCGTGCTCGACGCCGGTTCCCGCGTCATCGTCACCTGCGACGGCGCGTGGCGGCGCGGGCAGGTCGTTCCGCTCAAGAAGAAT
>JBJTOV010000041.1:0-5456 GCA_046074745.1 Planctomycetota bacterium
CGAACGCTATCGCTTCTACAGCTATGGAGATGCGATGCTGATCGTGTGAGCGATGGCGCGCGGCCTCGGCCGCGCCTTGGTGCGCCGCCGCCCCCACGACCGCGAACGGCGGCACGAACGACGCCACATCTGCAGGAACGCGGCGCATGCCCCGCTTCATCGAGCGCCACACTTCGTAGCGCATGGTGCGGCGGAACCGCTGCATCACGGTTCCGTCGGTCCGGAGCCCAAGCGCGCGCATGGTGGCGATCGACCACTCCCAGGCGCGGAGTTCCTCGACGCAGCGCGGACGGTGCACGCCGAGCCCGATCGCATGGTGCCCGACTTCGTGGAGGAAGATCGCCATTCGGAGCGGCGTGGTCGGATACGGCGACTCGATCCAGTGCTCGAGGCGGCCATCTCGGAACTGACGCAGCGTGGCCAGGCCCGAGAGCGAGTTGCGCCAGCAGCGCACATGCAGGCGGTACCTCGCAAGCATCATGTCGACGACCGCGTCGTACTTCTGCTGGATCGGACGGGAGCGGTCGACTCCGCGCGGCCGACGCGGACGGCGCAGTTCCGCGGCGGCATTCGCGGCGGGCGCGGCCGTCACCACACGGCGGGTGCCGATTCGCACGAGCGGCGCATCTCCATGACGGATCGGCGCAGCCATCTCCGGCTGTCGGGACTGCTCCTCGAGGACGAAATCGAAGACAAGCTGCTCTTCGGCCATCAGGTCACGCCTTCGCGTGCCCTATCGGCCGTTCGGCGCAAGCCGCTGCAGCGCTCAGCCCCCCGCGGGGGGCGCGGACGCCGGCTCGACGAGGCAGCCCGCGAGCGCGGGCCGACCGCGCATGAACTCGTCGAATGCCATGCGGCGCCCTCCGACGGGCTGGACCTCGAGAACCCGCAGCGCGCCACTGCGCGCTCGGATGCGACCATCGGCCTGCAGGCGGCCAACGGATTCCTCGCCGAGGCCCGCGGCGTCGGCACGGCCGAGGCGGCACAGCTTGAGCGCGACCGACCCGACGACCACCGTGCAGCCTGGCCACGGATTCAACCCATTGACGAGCGCCCTCGCCGCTTCCGCATCGACGGCGCGGAAATCAACCGTGCCATCGTGCTTGGCGAGCTTGCGCGCCCGCGTCGCCTTCGTCTCATCCTGCGGCTGCCCGACGAGCGTGCCCGAAGCGTGGCGCGCAAGCACATCCGACACCGCCTCCGGTCCGAGGAGCGACAGCGCGTCGTGCACATCCTCGGATGTCTCCGTTTCACCGATCGCGCGCCGCCGCTCGGCGTACACAAGCCCTGCGTCCATCCGCTCCGCGAGCGAGATCACGGTCACGCCAGTCTCCGCGCAACCGTCCATCACCGCGCGCTGGATGGGCGCTGCGCCCCGATACGCCGGCAGCAGCGATCCATGCAGGTTGATGGCGAACACGCCGTCGAGCAGCTCTCGCGACAGCTTCTGACCGAAGGCGATCACCACCCACGCGTGCGCGCTGCGCGCCCGAATCGCCTCGCGCACCTCGGAAGCGTTCACATCCTCGGGCTTGATCACCTCGAGACCGAGTTCCGCGGCTCGCGCCGCGAGCGGCGTGGGCGTAAGCGCCTTGCCTCGGCCCGCGGGCCGATCGGGCTGCGAGACCACGAGCGCCACCTCGTGGTCCCGCGCCAACGCCTCGAGCGTGGGCACGCCGAACGCACCAGAACCGAAGAACACGACCCGCATCAGCCCCCCGCGCGCTCGAGGTCGCGCAGCGCACGCCGGTTGCGCAAACGGCACCGCGGCATCATGCGGTCGATGATCAAGACCCCTTCGAGGTGGTCAAACTCGTGCTGCCACACGCGCGCCTCGAAGGCGTCGGACTCGAGCGTGAACCGCGTTCCGTCGAGGTCCATCGCCGTGATGCGCGCCTTGGGCGGTCGCTGCACATCGCCGTAGATCTCGGGCAGGCTCAGGCAGCCTTCCGAATGCGGCTCGACCGGGCCGCTGACCTCGATGACGGGGTTGATGAACACCCGCTCGGGCGACCCGTCGCGGGCTCCCACGATGAAGATCCGCAGGCTCTCGCCGATCTGGGGCGCCGCCAGCCCTGCCCCGTCGAGCTCGGCCATCACCCGGCGCATATCGGCCACGACTTCCCGCACCGCGTCGTCGATCCGTTCGACCGCCTTCGCCTTCTTGCGCAGGACGGGATGCGGATGGACAACGATCGAGCGGCCAAGGGGCATCCGCGCATGGTAGCCGTGCGGATACCCCGTTCGAACAGAGGCTTGGAGCGTGGGGAGGGCGGCGTGGCGCGGCGCATCCGCCCGCCCGAACTGTTTGACCTAGCCCCCTGTTGCCGACTACCTTGCCGTGTTCCCCGCGGCCGCCGCGGACCTTGACCACGCCGCCTTGACTAGGCCGCCTCGACCACGCCCTTCAGGAGCCAGGATTGGGCCTTTTCTCTTTCGGTAAGAAGCAGCCTGCCCAGCCCGCCGCCGCGGGTGCCGATGGCGCCGCCCCCGCGCAGCCCGCCGGCCCCGCCGACGCCTTCGTGGCGCAGCCCGACAAGGCCCGCAAGTTCTTCGACCATGGCCGCACCATGGCGCAGACGGGCAACTACGAGTACGCCCTGATGCTCTACGCGAAGGGCTTCCGCCTCGATCCGTCGGCGATGACCGCCCACGAGGAGTTCTACAAGGTCGCGGTGAGCTTCATCCAGCAGGGTGGCAAGCCCGCGGGGCGCGACAACCTGAAGGAGATCGACGGGCCCGGCCCGGTCGACAAGTTCGCCGCCGCCGAGTACGCATGGGCGCGCGACCTTCTGAACATCGACGCGGCGTTCAGGCTGCTCGAGGCAACCGCCAAGGCCGGCCAGTTCGAGTTCGGCACCTGGGTCGCCCCGAAGGTGCTCGACATCTTGCGCAAGCAGAAGAAGCAGTCGAAGTCGGTCTGGGTGAAGGCCGACGCGCTCTTCCAGTCGGTCGAGGCTTGGCAGGAGGCGTTCGCGTCGGTCGAGGAGGCGATCCGAATCGATCCGACCGACACGCAGCTGTCGTCGGCGCTGAAGGAGATCACCGCGCGCAACGCCCTGAAGAAGGGCGGCTACGACAAGGCCGAGACGCAGCAGTCGGGCGGCTTCCGTTCGGCCATGCGCGACGCGGCCAAGCAGCAGCAGCAGCAGGAAGCGAACCTGATCGTCGCCAGCGAGGAGACCGAGGCCCGCAACCTCGAGCGCGCCCGCCAGGACTACGCCGACAACCCGATGTCGCCCGAGGCCTCGCAGAAGCTGGGCGTGCTGCTCCGCAAGCAGGCCACCGCCGAGAGCGAGGAGGAGGCCGTGACCGTGTTCATGGCCGCCTACGAGCGCCTGAACGAGTACCGCTTCAAGATGATGGCGGGAGAGATCCGCGTGGCGCAGGGTCGGCGCTTCGTGAATGCGGCCGCGCGCAAGGTCGAGGCCAACCCTGACGATGCCGCCGCGAAGGCCCACTACGAAGAGCTGCGCAAGTCGCTTCTCGACCTCGAGGGCCGCGAGCTCCGCGAGAAGCAGCGCAACTACCCGACCGACCGCGGCATCAAGGCGGAGCTCGGGCGCATCGAGTTCGAGCTCGGCAACTACGAAGACGCGATGGCGGCGTTCCAGGCCTGCAAGGACGAGGCCAAGCTGCGCATCATGGCCACCCACATGCTGGGCAAGTGCTTCGCCGCCGAAGGCTGGCACGGCGAGGCGATCGGCGAGTTCCGCGAGGCGCTCCAGTCGCTCGGCCTCGGCGAAGCCGACCGCGAGCTGCCCATCAAGTACGACCTGATGCTGTCGCTGATCGAACTCGCGAAGAGCGAGAAGAACGGCGCCTATGCGCGCGAGGCCGCGGAGATCTGCTCGGCCATCGTGCGCCGCGACATCTCGTACCGCGACATCCGCTCGAAGCGCAAGGAAATCGACGCGCTCTCCAAGGATCTGCCCGCGTGAGCCCGCGCGTCGTCGGCGTCGTTCCCGCGCGCCTGGCTTCGTCGCGTTTCCCCGAGAAGGTGCTGGCTGCCGAGACAGGCAAGCCGCTGGTCGTCCATGTGCTCGAGCAGGCTCGCAAGGCGCGCACGCTTGGCCGCGTCGTGGTGGCCGCCGACCACCCCCGCATCATCGAGGCCGTGGAGCGCCACGGTGGCGAGGCGGTCCTGACCCGCGAGGACCATCCGAACGGCACCAGCCGGCTGGCCGAGGTGGCCGCGCGGCTCGCCGTATCCCCTGACGATGTCTTCGTGAATGTGCAGGGCGACGAGCCCGAGATCGAGCCCGACACGATCGACGCGGCGGTCGAACTGCTGCTCACGAGCCCTTGGGACGATGTCGCGACCGTGGCCACCCCGTTCGCGGCCGACGAATCCCCCGCCGACCCGAACCTGGTGAAGGTGGTGCTCGGCGAAGGCGGCCGCGCGCTCTACTTCTCCCGCGCTCCGATTCCGTTCCACCGCGACGCGGGCAAGGGCCAGGCGGCCCGCGCCAAGCCCCTGCGCCATGTCGGTTTGTACGCGTACCGCGCGGGGTTCCTGCCGGTCTTCCTCGGCTGGCCGCCCTCGGCGCTCGAGGAAACCGAGAGCCTCGAGCAGCTGCGCGTCCTCGAGCACGGCCGCGGAATCGCGGTCGCCGTCCGCGAGGTGCGCAGCCAAGGCATCGACACCCCCGAGCAGTACGCCGCGTTCGTCCGTCGCCACCGCGGCTGACCGGCCGCGCGGGGAGTTGCCGAATCGCGCGGATTGCGCGCCGACCGCCCTTGCATTTCGGGGGCCCACCTGACTACATTCGGGAATGCCCCACTCGGAGAACAACCCGACCGACGCCCCCGAAGGTTGCGGCTTCCTTTCTCAGTTCGGTAAGAGCGAAGAGAGCACCGAGTGGCACTCGCCCGCCCCCGCGGGCTACCAGCGCGGCCGCACCAAGTTCGTGGTGGTGATCGGCACCGTCATGAGCGGCCTCGGCAAGGGCATCTTCGCAAGTTCGCTCGCGAAGCTCATCAAGGACAAGGGTCTTTCGGTCGCCCCCATCAAGATGGAGGGCTACCTCAACATCGATTCGGGCACGCTGAACCCCTACCGCCACGGCGAGGTGTTCGTGCTCAACGACGGGTGCGAGACCGACATGGACCTCGGCACCTACGAGCGCATCCTGAATCAGGATCTCACGCGCAAGAACTTCGTGACCGCGGGGCAGATCTACACCGAGGTGCTCGAACGCGAGCGCCGCGGCGGCTACCTCGGACGCGATGTGCAGATGATCCCGCATGTCACGGGCGCGGTGAAGATGCGCCTGCGCGAACTGGCCATGACGGGGAACGCGGGCAAGCAGGCCGATGTCGTGTTCGTCGAGGTCGGCGGCACCGCGGGCGACTACGAGAACGGCTTCTACATCGAGGCGCTGCGCGAGCTCGCCTTCGAGGAGGGCGCAGAGAGCACCTGCTTCGTGGCGCTCACCTACATCCTCGAGCCGTCG
>JBJTOV010000042.1:0-6601 GCA_046074745.1 Planctomycetota bacterium
GGCTCGAGCGCGATGTCGTACGACGCCGCGAGCTGCGCGAGATCGCCATGCGGATCGATGAAGGCGATGTCCTGCTTGCTGCCGGGCAGCGCGCCCGCGAAGCGCTGGGGATCGCGCGAGACACGCACGGGGCCCTTCGCAGGAATCGACCACGCGCGCGCGCCATCGGAGCCCGTGAGCACCTCGCGGCCGTCGTCGTCGAGGCGCGCGAGCACGAAACTTGCGGGCGCGCGCAGGTACAGGATCGCGCCGTCGATCGTGGGGCGGGGCTTGCCGCCCGCCGCCGGATCCTCGCGGCGCGCTTCCTTGCCGACCGCGCGCAGGATGTAGGTGCGGTCGCCCTTGCGCGCCACCTCGGCGATGCGCGCAAGCACATCGGCCGCCGACGCGACGGGCGTGTTGCCGAGCACGAACCAGCCCGCCGCCGCCACGAACGCGAGCGCCGCCGCGACGAGCGCCGCGCGCCGCGCGAACATGCCGATGCGCACGCGCCGCACCGCGCCGCGAACCCCGACGCCCGCGGTGCTCGCGCGCTCGAGCGCGTCGTGCAGCAGCGAAAGCCGCGCGAAGTCGCGCGCGCGGGCGGGGTTCGCCGCGATCTCGGCGCTCACCTGCGCGGCGTCGCCCTCGCTCGCGGCGCCGTCGAGCACGGCGTGCGCCAGAACGGTCCACTCGGCGTCGTTCATGATGGGCGCCCCGCTTCCGCGGCCGCGGCGCGCTCCTCGATGCACGCGCGCAGCTGCTCGCGCACGCGCTGCAGGGTCTTCGCCACCGTGTTCGGCTGCATGCCGAGCGCCGCCGCGATGCGCGCCACCGACGCGCCGCCGCGGTAGCGCAGATCGCACACCTCGCGCGGCCGGCCGTGCACGCGCTGCAGGCATTCGTCGAGGTGCGCGAGGCGCAAGCGCTCGTCCTCCGAAACCTCGACCACGGCCGCCGCCAGCTGCTCCTCGGCCGCCTCGCTCAGGAGGCCGGGCATGCGGCCGCGCCGTCGCCGCATCGACGCGACCTCGTTGCGCGCGATCACGAGCACCCACGGCAGGAACGGCCGCGCCGCGTCGTAGCGGTCGAACGACCCGAGGATCGCGACCGCGACATCCTGCAGCACCTCGTCGCGCGTGGCGGCGTCGCCGACCAGCGAATGCACGAAGGCCGACACGGCGGGCTGCGCCTGCGTCCAGAGGGTGAAGGCCTGTCGGGTGCGGTCGTCCATCGGGCTGCGGTGTCGGTTCGGGGCCGGCCCAAGGGCCAGTTCAGGAACTACGACCGACGCCGCGATCGATGACAGCGATTTCGGATTTCGAGGCCGGGGTTCGCAGCGAAACCGTTCCGGGCAACGCCAAGCCCGACGAATCGGAGGACGAGCGCAGGGAACGGTCCGCTCGGGGGAAGCATGCCGACCGGCCGTCGGACGAACAGCGCCCGCCCCGTGCTATCGCGGGTCCGACGCCCCGTGGACGCGCGCCGGCCGAGCCCCGGCCGACGCCACGCGCCCGGCCTACTGCACGCACGGCCCCCACGCGTTCAGCAGCGTCGCGAGGTCCGAGCCGTTCACCGTCCCGCTTCCGTCGATGTCCGACGCCGTGCCGCCCGTGCCCCAGTCGTTCAGCAGCGTCGCGAGGTCCGAGGCGTCCACCGTCCCGCTTCCGTCGATGTCGCCCGCGCACGGCGGCACCACGGGGCGGTACGGGATCGCCACCGACGGCGACTCGCCCCCGCGCAGCGAGCGGTTCGTGAACGAGCTCGTCCCCGCGTCCACGATGAACACGCCCTCCGACCCGGGGCCGAGCACATCGCCACGCGGGCACAGCACCGGACGCACCGCCGAGATCACGCTCTCCTCGCCCAGCGTCAGCGCGCCCCCGGGAAAGTCCTGGTGCACCAGGATCGCCACCGCCGACGACTGCCCCACCAGCGTCTGGTGCACGCTCACCAGATCGCGCACCCCGTCGGCGTTCACATCCACCATCGACGCGTCCGCGCCCGAGGTCGCACCCGACGGCGCGATCGGGATCGCGTCGCCGAAGCCCGTCGCCGTCCCCTTGAACAGCGTCAGCAGCCCGAGCGCCGTGCCCGTGCCCAGCTGCTGCGGCGACGCGTTCGAGGTCAGCACATCCGCGATCCCGTCACGGTCGATGTCCGCCACATCGATCCCGACCGGCTTCCCCGGAACAGGAATCGTCTGCGTCACCGAGTACACGCCCGCGCCGCCGGGAGACAGCACCGCCAGCGCGCCGTTCTCGCCCAGCAGCTGACCCACCGATGTCGTCGTCGTGCCTCCCGTCGCGATCACCCGCCCGCGCCGGCCCATCGTCACGGGCTGCGGCTGCACGGGCACCTCCTGCGACGCCGTGCCGCTCGCCGCCGCGAACAGCGACACCGTGTTCCCCGCGTCCGTGCTGCCCACCGCGACCTGGCCCGCCCCGCCCGACTCCGACGGCAGGATCAGCACCGACCTCGGCGTGCCGGAGACCGCGTACTCCGTCGACGCCGTCAGCGTGCCAGAGCCCGCGCCCGAGCCGCCGCCGAGGAACAGCCGCGCCGTGCCGTTGCCCGACAGGCCCACCACCAGGTCGTCGCGGCCGTCGCCGTCCGCGTCGCCCGTCGCGATCGAGGTCGGGCCCGACGCGCCCGCGTCGGCGAACACGCTCGTCGTGCCGCCGAGGTTTCCCAGGCCGTCGTTCAGCAGCACCTGCACCGTGCCGTTCAGCAGCGGGCCGTTGTCGATCGCAAGCGCGAGGTCGTCGAAGCCGTCGCCGTCCAGGTCCATCGTCTCCGCCGCCACCGCGCTTCCCGCCACCGTGCCCGTCGCGCCCTCGCCCGGGTTCAGCGCCGACGGAAGGTCGCGCAGCGCGAGCGACCAGGTCGCGCCGCCCGCGAAGCCGCTCGAGGGGACAAGCGTCGCGAACTTCCCCGCGGGCGCCGGAACCGTCGTCTGCAGGATCGAGAAGGTCCCGTCGAAGCTACCCGCGTTCACGATCGGGACGGAGAGGTCCGCCGGAAGCTGCGTCGCGCCCGAGGCGAGCACCCACAGCCGGCCGCGCAGCCTCGCGACGCCCCCCACATCGATCGAGTGGTCCTGCACCGACATGGGCAGCGAGAGGTCGATCGGTGCCAGCAGTGTTGCCGACGGCGCCATGTCGAGCGTGGCGCACTGCGCGTCGCACAGCGAACCGACCGACTTCGATTCGCCGATCACCACGTCGGTCAGCGCGCCAGGTGTCTGGATGGTGCCGCCATTGGACCATTCCCACACGCCAACCTCCTGCCACGCGGAGCCGCTCACCTTGACCGTGGCCGTGCCCGCGCCGCCGGGGTTCGAGCAGTCGCTCACCTGCGGGGAAAGCAGCGCGACGGTCAGCGTGCCGCCGCAGGCCACCTGGATGACGTTGGTGAGGTTGGGCGGTGTGTTGGTCTGGCCGTCGCCGTTGTAGCCCCATCCGACCAGCGTGCCGTCGCTCTTGAGGGCGTAGGTGTGATCGCTTCCGCAAGCGACCTTTATGACGTTGGTGAGGGTGGCGGGTGTGTTGATCTGGCCAGAGTAGCTGTCTCCCCATCCGACCAGCGTGCCGTCGCCCTTCAGCGCGTAGGTGTGGCTGTCGCCGCAGGCGACTTGCGTGATGTTGGCAAGGCCCACGGGGGTGTTCGTCTGGCCCATAGCGTTCCAGCCCCAGCCGACCAGGGTGCCGTCGTGCTTCAGGGCGTAGGTGTGGTAGAGGCCGCAGGCGACCTGCGTGGCGTTGCTGAGGTTTGCGGGGGTATTGATCCCGCCTCCGAAGTTGCTTCCCCACCCGACGGGCGTGCCGTCGCCCTTGAGGGCGTAGGTGTGATCGCCCCCGCAAGCGACCTGGATGACGTTGGTGAGGTTGGCGGGTGTGTTGATCTGGCCAGAGTAGTTGTCTCCCCATCCGACCAGCGTGCCGTCGCCCCTGAGGGCATAGGTGAAGCCAACTGGAGGGATGCCAGCGATTAGGCCGCCGCACGCCACCTGGATGACGTTGATGAGGCTTGCGGGCGTGGTGGTCTCGCCGCGGTTGTTGCGGCTCCATCCGACCAAGGTGCCGTCGGCTTTGAGGGCGTAGGTGTGGATCACGCCGCATGCGACCAAGATGACATTGTTCAGGCCGGCGGGTGTGTTGGTCTGGCCGTTTTCGTTGAGACCCCATCCCACCAGCGTGCCGTCGCCTCTGAGGGCGTAGGTGTGATTGCCCCCGCAAGCGACCTGGATGACGTTGGTGAGGCTGGCGGGTGTGTTGGTCTGGCCAGAGTAGTTGTCTCCCCATCCGACCAGCGTGCCGTCGCCCTTGAGCGCGTAGGTGTGGCCGCCGCCGCAAGCAACCTGGATTACGTTGGTGAGATTGGCGGGGGTGTTGGTCCCGCCGTCGCTTCCCCACCCGACGAGCGTGCCGTCGCCCTTGAGGGCGTAGGTGTAGGAGAATCCGCAAGCGACCTGGATGACGTTGGTGAGGCCGGCAGGGGTGTTGGTCTGGCCATAGTTGTTCATTCCCCATCCGACGAGCGTGCCGTCGCCTCTGAGGGCGTAGGTGTGATTGCCCCCGCAAGCGATCTGGATGACGTTGGTGAGGTTGGCGGGGGTGTTGGTCTGGCCGAAGGTGTTGCGTCCCCACCCCGCCAGCGTGCCGTCGCCCTTGAGGGCGTATGTGTGGTACGACCCGCATGCGACCTGCGTGACGCTGCTGAGGTTGGCGGGCGTATTGATCTCGCCTTCGATGTTGCTTCCCCATCCCCCCACCGAGCCGTCTCCCCTGAGTGCGTAGGTGTGGGAGAATCCGCATGCAACCTCGGTAAACCGGAGCAGCGATCCAGGCGTTGCCGACTCCCTCCCCCACTGCACCACCTGTCCGCCCTGCGCCATCGCCGCGCTTGCCAGCCACAGGTGCGCGACCGCCACCGCGCCCGCGGCCATCGCCGCAAGCCACCCGCCGATCGTCCGATGCCCGTTCCGCATCGGCGACGCGGAGCGCGGAAGCGCCGCCGTCGCGAGGAGTGCGATCGAAGCGAGTGACCCTCGGGTTGAGCTGCGCATGCTGGTCAGCTCCTTCAGGGCGTCGGCCCGCCTGCGTTCGTCCGCTCACGCGACCGCCGCGCAGGCCCGCCGAACAGCGGGCTTCGCATCGGATGCCGCGCGTCGCCCCGACACTCCGCGTCGAACGCGGGGCTACCCTTCACGGAAACCGAGGCCATCGCGGCCACAAACCACGACATGCCCGGCCCACCGATCGATGACCCGCCTTGGCCCACGGACGAAGGGCCTCTCGCGGCCCCGACCACCATGATGGCGACACCCGCCCGCCCCTGCGTCGGAATCCTTGCATCTCGGAGCGATTTTGCCTCTGCGGGCCCCCGCGAGGGCCCCGCCGCGCGCGAAAAACGGCGGTCGTCAGCGCGCGTTCACCACTCGGGCCCGCCCGAGTAGCGCCCGTAGACATCGGCCATCGCCTGCACCTGCTCGCCGAGCGTGCAGCGGGCAAGGCTCGCCTCGACCAGCGCGGGCATGACATTCTCGCCCTTGCGCGCGGCGTCGCGGATCGCGTGGAGCGCGCGGTGCACATCCGACGCCGAGCGCGCGGCGCGCATCTTGGCAAGGCGCGCGTTCTGCTCGGTCTCGACCGTGTGCGGGATCTCGAGGATGTCGACCTGCTTCTCGTCGTTGCCCTCGGGATAGGCGTTCACGCCGACCACGATGCGGTCGCCCGCCTCCATCTCCTGCCCGAAGCGGTAGCTCGCCTCGGCGATCGAGCGGCGGAAGTAGCCCTTGTGGATGCCCGAGACGACGCCGCCCATGTCGTCGATCTCCTTGATGATCGCGTCGGCGTCCTTCTGCATCTGGTCGGTCAGCGCCTCGACGAACCACGAGCCGCCGAGCGGATCGACCGTGCGGTGCACGCCCGACTCGTGCGCGATGATCTGCTGCGTGCGGAGCGCGACGCGCACGGCCTGTTCCGTCGGAAGCCCCAGAGTTTCGTCCATCGAGTCGGTGTGCAGGCTCTGGCAGCCGCCGAGCACGCCCGCCATCGCCTGCAGCGCCACGCGCACGATGTTGTTGAGCGGCTGCTGCTCGGTCAGCGAGCAGCCCGCGGTCTGGACATGCGTGCGCATGAGGAGCGAGCGCTCGCTCTTCGCGCCGTAGCGCTCCTTCATCGCCTTCGCCCAGATGCGGCGCGCGGCGCGGAGCTTGCAGATCTCCTCGAAGAACTCGTTGTGGCTGTTGAAGAAGAACGAGAGCCGCGGGCCGAAGCTGTCGACATCGAGGCCGCGCTTGATGCACTCCTCGACATACTCCATGCCGTCGCGCAGCGTGAACGCAAGCTCCTGCGTGGCGGTCGAGCCGGCCTCGCGGATGTGGTAGCCGGAGATCGACACCGAGTTCCACTTGGGCAGGTGCTGCGCCGCGAACTCGATGGTGTCGACCACGAGCTTCACGTGCGGCTCGGGCGGATAGATGAACTCGTTCTGCGCGTGGAACTCCTTGAGGATGTCGTTCTGCAGCGTGCCGCCGAGCGAGGTCCACGGGATGTTGCGCTCCTTCGCGTGCGCGAGATACATGCCCCAGATCACCGCGGCGGGCGCGTTGATCGTC
>JBJTOV010000043.1:0-4199 GCA_046074745.1 Planctomycetota bacterium
CACGAAGGCACGCTGTCGCTGATGCAGATGGCCAAGACCTCGGCCCTGATCGGGCGTCTGCGCCAGGCCGGCATCCCCTACATCTCGATCATGACCAACCCCACAACGGGCGGCGTGACCGCGAGCTTCGCCATGCTCGGCGATGTGATCTTCGCCGAACCCAAGGCGCTGATCGGCTTCGCAGGCCCGCGCGTGATCAAGCAGACCATCCGCCAGGACCTGCCCGAGGGGTTCCAGACCTCCGAGTTCCTGCTCGAGTCGGGCTTCGTCGACCGCATCGTCCACCGCAAGGACCTGCGCTCCGAGATCGGCCGCGTGATCGACTATGCGGGCCGCTGAACGGCCTGCCTCCCGCGCACCTGTGTTCGTGCTCGCGGCGCTGTCGGCGCTCGCGTTCGCGCTCAGCTTTCCGCTTTCCGAGGACTTCGTCGCGGGTTGGCCGCTTGCGTTCGCGTGGCCTGCGCTGCTTGGCGCGGCGGCGTGGACGGCGCCTTCGGCCCGCGCCCTCGCGCTCGCGACCGCGGCATCGTTCGGCGCCGCGTTCCTCGCCCACGAATGGTGGATGCACCAGGTCACCGCGCTCGGCATGCCGGTGCTCGTCCTCTATCTCACCGCATGGACGGTCGTGCTTGCGCTCGCCGTGCGCATGCTCGCGGGCGCGCGCGGTGCGCGGCGCTGGCCGTTCGCGGTGGCGCTTCCGCTCGCGGTGGTCGCGGTCGAGTACCTGCGCGGCGACCTCGTGTGCACGGGCTACGCGTGGTTCTTCGCCGCGCATCCGCTCGCCGAGTGGCCCGCCGTCGCGCAGGTCGCGTCGCTCGGCGGGGGATGGATGCTCTCGGGCCTGGCGGCGCTTGTCGCGGGCGGCGCGCTCGACGCGGTGGTCGCCCGCGGGCGCAGGCGGGTGTGCTCGCCCGTCGCGGCCGCGTGTGCGCTCGGCGCGGCGCTCGCCTTCGGAAGCGCGCGCCTTTCGGCGATCGACGCGCGCGCGACGGGCGGTTCCGCGGCAGTGCTCGTCGTGCAGACCAACCGGCCCATGCCGAACAAGCTCGCATGGGAGCCGAAGGCGCAGGTGGACGACTTCGTGTCGTTCGCGCGGCTCACGCTCGACGGCGCGGCCGCCGCGCGCGCGCAGGGCGTCGCGATCGATGCCGCCGTGTGGCCCGAGACGATGGTGCCCGGCTTCGGCATCGAGCCAGAGTCGATCAGGGCCCTTGTCGACGGAGGCTACTTCCCGGGCAACCGCTTCGAGGAGGGCCTGCGCGACCTTTCGGCGCGGCTCGGCGCGCCGCTGATCGTCGGTTCGCCCGCGTTCCTCGGCCTGCGCGCCGAATCGCAGCGCTGGGCGTGGGACCGCCAGTACAACAGCGCGTATCTCGTCGACGCCGAAGGCAGGCGCGCGCGCACCGACAAGATCTTCCTCACGCCCTTCGGCGAAACGATGCCCGTGATCTCGAACTGGGACTGGCTCGAGCAGCGTCTGCTCGACCTCGGCGCGGGCGGCATGACCTTCGACCGCGACGCCGCGTCGTCGCCGACGGTGCTGCCGCTGCCCCCGCGCGGGCTGCGCGTGGGCGTGCCGATCTGCTTCGAGATCACCAAGCCGTGGGCGTCGCGGACGATCGCGTTCGAGGGCGGCCTGCGCAAGGCCGATGTCCTCGTCAACATCTCGAACGACGGGTGGTTCAGCGGCGCGACCGCCGGCCAGCGCCAGCACCTGCAGGTGGCGCAACTGCGCGCGGCCGAACTGGCGACGCCCGTCGTCCGTGCGGCAAACACGGGGATCTCGGCCTCGATCGACGGGGCGGGGCGGTTGCTCGGACGGTTGCCCGCGGGGCGCGAGGGCTGCCTCGTCGCGGTGGCGCGGCCGGCTGACGCCGACGATGTGCCGCTTGCCGCGCGGATCGGAGATGGGTTCGCCATGTGCATGCTGTGCGGCGCCGTGATAGGCTGCGTGCGCTGGCGGCGGCGAAACGCAGCGTAGAGCCGCGCAGGCGATTTCCTCGGCAGATATTGGCAAGGAGGCCAGATGGCGCGCGCTTCAAGTTTCGTCACGCTCGGCGGGGTCTGCGCCGCGTTGTCCGCGCTCGCCGCTGGTGGCTGCATGCGATCGGTCTAGAGCGAGGCCGCGCGGCAGGAGTTCAGCTCGAAGGAGCGCTCGATGAGCTCCGCGGCGCCCGCGACAGGCGCGCGCGGCGCGTCCTCGGCGCGCGCATCCGCGCGCCCCGCATCCATCGACCCCGCGCTGCGCGGAAACGCCGCCGACATTCTTCGCGGCGCCTCGCGCAGCGAGTGGCCCGCGCTGCGCGCGCACGCGCTCGAGTGCGCCGCGCACGATGCATCGCTGCTGCGCGAGCTCGCGCCGCGTGGACTTGCCGACGACAACCGCGGCGTGCGCTTCGTGGCCTGCATGGCGGTCGCCGAGGCGCGCGCCGCCGATCTCGGCGACCTCGTGCAGCCGCTGCTTGCCGACGACAGCGGCTCGGTGCGCGCCGCGGCGATGCTCGCCCTGGCGCGCGCAGGGCGCAAGGTCGACCTCTCGCCGCTCGCCACGCTCGTGCAGGCCAACGATCCCGAGGTGCGCGCCAACACCTACCTCGTGCTTGGCGAGCTCGGAAACCCCTCCGCGGTCCCGCTTATCGTCGAGTCGCTTGGCCGCGGCCTCTCGCTGGTGAACCCGATCCGCGCGCGCCTGGTCGACCTCGCGGCCGCCGAGGCGCTGGTCAAGCTCGGCCAGGAGACTGAGATCGAGCCGATCCGCGCCGCGCTGTTCACGCCGCCCGAGGAAGCCGAGCTCTCGATCGTGGCGTGCGACGCGCTGGGACGGCTGCGCGACGAGCGCTCGCGCGACATGCTCGAGCGCATCGTGACCGTGGACGGCCCCGCCAAGCGTGCCCCCGAGCTGCGTCTGGCCGCGGCCAAGGCGCTCATCCAGATAGGCTCGCGCAGCGAGCGCCCGCTCGCGGTTGCCCGCGAGTACGCCGCCGATCCCGACCCCCGCATTCGCGCGCAGGTCGCGTCGGTGCTCGGCGCCCTGCGCACCGCCGAGGCGGCCGGTCTTCTGGCCACGCTCGTCGTCGATGCCGACCCCACGGTGAAGGTCTCGGCGGCGGGGGGCATGGCGGCGATCCAGGCCAGCGCCGCATCCGCCGAAGGTGGTTGAGGCCGCGCGTTTTGCGGCTGATTGACACCCGAGGCCAACAGGGGTACAAACTGCGGCTCACGCGACGGTTCTCGGTCGGCAACCGAGGCTCGATCGCGTGCGAAAGGAACCCTCCGTCCGCGGAGCGTTCCGAGGGTTGGTCCGCGGTGCTTCACGAGAAGTTCACCGAACACCGCGGCCGCAGAGAGTGACGGCAGGAGTTTCGCGATGGCACGCTTTGAAGCCTTGTAGGAACCGGCACCGTTCGGAAACCCGAACCGCCCGTGCCTGAGAACTCCAAAGGCCTGACCGCGAGCAAGCGACAGGCCGAGAGCAAGCGACAGGCCCACCGAGTTGCAGAGCAGGTGGCCGTTGATGAGGAAGCCGTCGATCAGGAAGTCGTAGAGCAGGCAGCCGTAGAGCAGATACACGCGCACATCCAGCGCTCCACAAGCGCATCACCGATCAGAGGAATCCCGCAGTGCATGTCCTGACCAAGATCTTCGTCGTCCTCGTGGCCCTCCTCACCGTGGCGCTCGTGCCGCTCGTCGCCGTGAACGCGACCAACGAGGACCGCTTCGAGCTGAAGTTCCGCGACGCGCAGAAGGAAGCCGCCGCGGCCCGCGATGCCCTCGCCGGCGAGCGCGCCGCCGCCCAGAGCTCGATCCAGAAGCTCGAGTCGGAACTCCAGGCCGCCGGTGCGCGCGCCGCCGACCTCGAGAAGCAGGTCGCCTCGAAGACGGGCGAGATCCGCAAGATGTCGCAGGACCTCGCGGCCGCCCGCGAGACGCAGGCGTCGGCCGCCGCAAGCCTCGCCACCCTGGCGCAGGCCGCGAAGGCCAACAACGAGCTCGCCGACTCGCTGGTCGCTGAGCTCCGCGCGCTGCGCACCAAGGCGATGGACGCCGAGACCCGCCTCGCCCAGGTTCAGGAGGCGTTCGATGCCTCGCAGAGCAGCCTCGAGGTGGCCGACGCCGCCCGCCGCGCCCTGCAGGAAGAGATCCAGCGCCTGTCGGAAGAGAAGGATCGCGCCGTGGCGACCGTGGCCGAGTATGTGGCC